>NZ_JBVINN010000001.1:377390-394241 GCF_055579305.1 Kitasatospora sp. NPDC032757
CCCGTTGGAGAGGACTCCACCCCCCCGCCACACCATCCTGCCCCCCCCCCCCCCCCCCCCTCCTCCTCTCCCCCCCCCCCCCCCCCCCCCCCCCCCCCCCCCACCCCCCCCCCCCCCACCCCCCCCCCCCCCGGGCCGGGTCGTCGTGTTCCGCCGCCACCTCACAACTCCGCCTCGGGCGGCAGCCGGTGGACGCCCGGGAGATGGGTGTCCAGCTCGCCCGGCTCGAAGCGGCACATGCCGACCGCGTGCCAGAACTCGCCGACCACGTCGCCCTCGTACTTGTAGGCGCCGGAGGGCAGCAGCGCCGCCCAGCCGTCGGGGGCGCCGAGGAGGGTGGCCCTGGGGGTAGGCAGGCCGGTGGCGGGGACGTTCCAGAGACGGACGGTGCCGTCCTCGCCGCCGCTGGCGAGCAGGGAGCCGTCCGGGCTGAAGGTGACGGCCAGGATCCGGCCGGTGTGGCCGCGGAGCCGGCCGGCGTCGCGGCCGGTGTGAGGGTCCCAGAGCCGGACGACGCGGTCGTCGCCGGCGGTGGCGAGCAGCGGGCGCCGGGGGTGGACGGCGGCGGTCCAGAGCCGGCCGACGTGACCGCCGAGCCGGTGGCGGGCGGTGCCGTCGGCCCAGATCAGGGCGTCGCCGTCCCAGGAGGCGCTGGCCAGCCAGGCGCTGTCGGCCGCGAACGCCACCGCGTAGACCCGGTCGTGGTGGCCTTCGAGCTGGGTCTCTATCCGGCCGGCCGCGATGTCCCAGATCCGGACCCGGCTGTCGTCGCAGCCGGTGGCGAGCCGCCGACCGTCCGGGCTGAAGGCGATGGAGCGGACCCTGCCGCGGTGTTCCCGCAGGGTGGCGACGTGGGCGCCGGTACTGCGGTACCAGATGCGGACGGTGTCGTCGTCGTTGGCGGTGGCGACGAGGACGCCGTCGGTGCTGAACGCCTCGGCCCAGACGTGTTCGGTCTCGACGTCCATCTCGCGCAGGTACTCGCCGGTGCGGGCGTTCCACAGGTAGAGGTCGCCGTCGTTGCTGGCGGTGGCGATCAGCGGGCCTTCGGGGCTGAACTGGGCGGAGACCAGCCGGCTGCTGCGGGCGGCGAGCTCCCTGGCCCGGCGGCCGGTGGCGGGCTCCCAGAGGCGGACGACACCGTCGTTGCCGCCGGCCGCGAGGAGCGTGCCGTCGCCGTTGAAGGAGAGCGAGCCGATCCGCCGGCCGTGGCCGCGCAGCAGCAGCCGGCTGCGGCCGGAGCCGGGCTCCCAGAGCCGGACGGCGCCGTCGTTGCCGCCGGTCACCAGCAGTGCCTCCGCGTCCGGACCGGCCGGTCCGCCGGCCGCCCCGCCGACCGGACCGGCGACCGGACGGTCCGCCGGCCTGAACCGGCAGACCCAGACCGAGCCCCGGTGCTCGGGCGGCTGGCGGCGCAGCGGCGTCACCTCGCGGCCGCCGCTGCCGCTGCCGCTCCTGGTCACGGGGCCGACCCGCCAGACCCGGACCACGCCGTCGCTGTCACCGGCCGCGAGCCGGGTGCCGTCGGCGTCGAAGGCCACCTGGTAGACCGCCCCGGTGCAGCCTTCCAGCCGGCCCGCGGCCGTCCCGTCGAGCGGGTTCCAGAGCTGGACCCTGCCCTCGGTGTCGCCGCTGGCGAGCAGGTCGCCGTCGGGGTGGAAGGCCAGCGTGTAGACGCGGCCGCCGTGGCCTTCGAGGGTGTGCAGGAGCCGGCGCCGGCGGACGTCCCAGAGCCGGACGGTGCCGCCGCGCTCGCCGTCCACGCCGCCGTCGCCGGTGGCCAGGACCGTGCCGTCCGGGCTGTACCGGGCCCGGTACACCGCTCCCCGGTGGCCGGGGAGTTCGGCGATCATCCGGCCGCTGCCGGTGGACCAGAGCCGGACCGCGCCGGCGCGGTCGCCGGTGACGAGCTGGGAGCCGTCGGGGCTGAACACCGCCGTGTACACGGGTGCGGCGTGGCCGGGGAGGCTGTGCAGCAGCCGGCCGGCGGCGGTGTCCCAGAGGGTGACGGTGCCTTCGGCGTCGCCGGTGGCGAGCAGGGCGCCGCCGGCCCCGAGCGAGACCGGCCAGACGCCGCCGGGGTGGACGTCGAGGCGGTGGCGGCACTCTCCGGAGACCGGGTCCCAGAGCCGGACGGTGCCGTCGGCGCTGCCGGTGGCCAGCACGTCGCCGGCGAACTTGACGGCGTAGACGCGGCCGATGTGGTCCTTGAGGGTGCGCAGCGCGACACCGGTGACGGCGTCGCAGACCAGCACGGAGCCGTCGTCGCTGCCGACGGCGAGGAGCTGGCCGTCGACGCTGAAGGCGACGGGCTCGGGCAGCCGGGTGGTGCGGACGTCGAAGCCGTAGGGGACGCCGACCTCGGAGGGGCGGAACCCGGCCTCGACGGGGAGGCCGGGGGCGATCGCGGCGGCGCGCAGTTCGGGGGCGGCGAGCACCCGGGCGTCGGTGACGGCGGAGATCAGGGCGGCGCGCTGCCAGCGGCTGCCGCGCAGGCGGGCGCCGCGCAGGTCGGTGCGGATGAGCCGGGCGCCGCGCAGGTCGGCGTCGCGCAGGTCGGCGCCGGTGAGGTCGGCGGCGTCGAGCCGGGCGCCGACCAGGCGGGCGCCGCGCAGTGAGGCGCCGGCGAGGTTGGCGCCGAGCAGCCGGGCGTCGGTGAGGTCGGCCCGGGCGAGGTCGACGCCGGAGAGGTCCCGGTGGGAGAGGTCCTCTCCGGCCAGGGCGGCGCCGCGCAGGTCGGTGTGGGCGGGGACGCGGAGCCGGGCCAGCACCTTGACGGCGTTGGACCGCGCGGCCTCCTCGGAGCCGGCGGAGTCCGCGGCGCCGTCCAGGACGGACTGGGCCCACTCCTGGCAGACCTGGTGGTCGGCCAGGTCGCAGAGGAACTCGACGGCTAGCCGGCTCAGCGGGCGCCGGGCGAGCAGCTCCGGCTCGCCCGCGCCGAGGCCGGCCGCGGCGGCGCGGGCGACCAGCCACTCGACCACCGAGCCGTGGATGAACTGGAACATGCCCTCGTCGGAGCGGACCAGCAGTGAGCCGGATCCGACCGCGTGGGCGAGCTGCGGGGTGGGCAGCCCGGTGCCCGCCAGGTCGGCCAGCACCCCGGCGATGTCGAGCAGTTCGTCGTACGGCATGGCGTTGCGGCCGCTCTCCCAGAGCCGCAGGGCGAGCAGGGTGACGGCCTCCCAGAGCTGGTCGAGGCCGAGGCCGGGCGCGGCGCCCGGCCCGCCATGGCCGCGCTGCTCCTCGAACCGCAGCCAGGCGGTGAAGACCTCCTGGTAGAGGCCGGCGGCGCTGAGTGCCCGGCCGGCGCCGGCCACGGCCCGCAGCCGGTCGTGGTCGAGGTCGGCGACGAAGCTGAGCAGCCGGGGGTTGCGGCAGAGGGCGAGGAGGTCGGGGATGGCCTCCAGCAGCCGCATCCGGCGGTCGGCGGCGGTCTCGTCGCCGTAGCGGTTGACCAGGTAGCCGCGGATCTGGGCGGTGGTGAAGTCCTGGACGGCGAGCAGCCGCCGCTGCGGGAGCAGGCCGACCCGCTCGCCGAGCGCGGTGAGCACCTGCTCCTGGGAGCTGAAGTGCTGGGTGCGGCTGCTGACCACGATCTTGGCGTTGTCGACGGCCGCGTCGAGCAGCACCTGGAGGTGGTCGGCGGCCCGTTCGTAGCTGACCCGGTTGAGGAGTTCGTCGAAGCCGTCGAAGAGCAGGACGATGCGGCCCTGGCGGAGCATGTAGCGGAAGGCCCGCAGGTCGATGGTGTCGATGCCGTGCGCGGTCAGGTGGGCGGCCACCAGACCGTCGAAGGAGTGCGCCTTGTCGAGCGCGCTGAGCTCGATGAACAGCGGTGTCAGGTGCGGGAGTTCGGCGGGGATTCGGCGGGCGAGCTCGCGCAGGGCGAAGGTCTTGCCGTGGCCGAAGTCGCCGAGCAGCAGCAGGAACCGGCCGTGGTCGGACTCCAGCAGCCGGAGCATCTCGTCCACCAGGCCCTCGCGTTCGGCGCCGCCGGGGCGTTCGGCGTCGCGGTAGCGCTGCGGGAGGTAGAGGCCGGGCTGGTACTGGCCGTCGGTGCTGAGCCGCTCGCTCTGGGCGGCGACGTAACCGCTCAGGTCGAGCAGGCCCTGGAACTCGATGAAGCTGCGCAGCCGCACGCCGCGCCGGCGGGCCCGGTCGCGCAGCTCGCGCGGGGGCGGCGGGCCGTCGTGGACGAGTTCGGCGTCGGGGGCGGTGCCGGCGGCGTGCACGGCGTCGACGAAGCGGTCGACGTCCTCGGCGGTGGGGGTGGAGACGCAGACGGCGACGCGCTGTTGGCGGACGAAGCCCGATTCCGTCCAGGTGACGAAGAGTTGGGGCGGGGCGCCGGCGACGGTGCGGATCTGGGCGCCCTCGTGGCGGGTCCGGCAGACCTCGGCGACCCGGGCGAGCAGGGTGTCGGCCGGGGAGGCCAGCTCCCGGGCCTCCCGTTCGGGTTCGGCGGGCGGCGGGGCGGCGGCCGGCGGCGCCGGCGGGGCGGGCGGTTCGGCCGTGTCCGGCGGCGGCGGGAAGGCACGGTGGGCCCGGCGCCAGGAGGCGGGCGTCCGCTGGAGTTCGGCGCCCGGGGCGGGCCAGCGGGTGAGGCCGTCGCGGGTGAGCCGGAGCAGCTGGTGGGTGCCGGGGCCGTCGGCGCCGGCGACGCTCACCTCGCCGGTACCGGTGGAGAGCGTCCGGACCGCCGGCCGGGAGTCGGCCGGGCCGTGCAGCAGCAGGTGCAGCCGGGGCGCGGTGAGCCGGGTGAACCGGTCGAGGTCGCGCAGCGGTTCGGCGTCCTGGCCGGCCCGGGCCGACCGGGCGCCGGCGGGCCGGGCGGTGACCGGGTGGCGCAGCGCGCCGATCCGCAGCCAGCCGTCGTTCTCGTACGGGCGCAGCGCCTGGGCGAACCAGGCGGCCTGTTCGGGGCCGAGCCAGCCGTACCGGTCGTCGGCGCGGTGGCTGTACGCCATCGAGGAGTTGAGGCCGGCGACGACGGTGCCGAGCTCGGGCACGGGGAAGAGCGTCCACGGCTGGGCGCTGTCGAAGACGACGTCCAGGCCCTGGTAGAACTCCTGGAACAGCCGGGCGTAGTGGCGCCACTTGGGCCAGTACGGCGGGGTCGGCCGCAGTTCGTCGGCCTCGCAGGTGCTGAAGTAGGCGCGCGACGCGGCCTGGCTGACGTCCTGCCCGCCGGGCACGATGGCCACCCGGTGCGGTTCCAGGCCGAGCAGCGAGCGGATCCCGGTGAGGAAGGCGAGCGCCTGCTCGCACTCGCGGGGGCTGCCGGAGGCGGTCAGGTCGCCGGTGACGACGACCAGTTCGGGAGCGGGGGCACCGGCGTCGGCCAGCTCCACGAGGTCGCCCCAGATGGCGGCCTGGAGGTCGACCGGGTCGCTGCCGCGGCCGAAGGACGGGCCCGCCAGGTGCAGCACCGACACGCCCTCGGGGCCACCCTCGCGGCCACCGGCCGACGGGTACTCGGGCGGGGCGGAGGGCCTGCGCCGGCCGGCCCAGCCGGTGCCGCCGACCGGCCGGGGCGCGGGCACCTGCGACTGCGCCTGCCCCGGGACGGCGGGCGCCCCGGTGGAGCCGCCCGGGTAGCCGGGCCGCAGGTCGGGCCGGGCCCGGCCCTCCATGGCCTGGCCGACCCGGGCGAGCAGCAGCTGCCGGGCCCGTGCGGGCTCGGCGACGCCCGCCAGGTCGATGTAGGTGAGGGTGGCGAGCAGGCCGTCCACCGGGATGTCCTCGATCCGGACGGTCAGCAGCCGGCGTTCGGGTGCGTCCGGGTCGGAGCGCAGGGCGGCCTGCCACTCCATCCGCCCGTACCGGGAGCGCTCGTAGTTGCGGGAGAGCAGGGCGATGGTGGCGGCGGACTCGGTGACGCCGCGGTCCATGAAGTCGACGAAGTTGGTCCCGGGGACGAAGTCCCAGGCCTGGAGGAAGGCTCTGTAGCCGGCCTCCTCCAGCGTCCAGGCGATCCAGGCCGCCCACCGCTCGTCCGCCGGCGAGTAGCTGATGAAGAAGTCGATCGGCCCGGGGCCACCCGGGGTCGCGTCCATAGCCCCCATGGGGGAGAGCTTATGACCGATCGGGGGCCGGTAAACCCGGTTCGGCCCGGTCGTTCGTACCGCTCCACCCCGGCCGGTGGCCCGGCTCCGCCCCGGTCTCGACGTGAGAACAACCGTGTGCGACCCTGGCGGGCGTGCTTGCCTACTGGCCCACTGTCAGACGTCTCCACCCCCTGGACTGGGTGGCCGCGGCGCTGCTCGCCTGCGGGTTGCTCTCCCTCGTCACCGGTCTGCTCCCGGCGGCGTCGGCGAGCGCGGCGGTCTCCCGGGTCGCACCGCTGCTCGTCTTCCTCGGCACGGTCATCGTGCTGGCCGAACTCACCAGCTCCGCAGAGGTGTTCGACGTGGTCGCGGCCGGCGTGGCGCGGGCCGGTCGGGGCAGTTACGCCGCGCTGTTCCTGCTCTGCGTGGCCTTCGCCGCGGTCACCACGATGACCCTCAACCTGGACACCACCGCCGTCCTGCTCACCCCGGTGATGCTGGCCCTCGCCTCGCGGGTGGGCATCGCGCCGCTGCCGCTGGCTATGACCACGGTCTGGCTGGCCAACACCGCGAGCCTGCTGCTGCCGGTGTCCAACCTGACCAATCTGCTGGCCGCCGAGCGGGTCGCGCTCTCCCCCGCCGGGCTGGCCCGGGTGATGTGGGCGCCGCAGCTGGCCGCCCTGCTGGCGACGATGGCCTGCCTCTGGGGCTTCTACTGGCGGCGCGGCCGCCGGGGCGCCGCCGACTACACGCCGCCGCCCGCCCACCGGCCGGGCGACCGGGTGCTGTTCCGGGTCTGCGGGCTGGCCTGCGCCGGGTTCCTGCTGGCGACGCTGCTGACCGGCCTGCCGCTCTGGGTGGCCTCGGGCGCGGCCGCCCTGGTGGCGGTGGCCGCCTTCGCCGTCCGGCGGCCGGAGGCGCTGCGGGCCTCGCTGGTGCCGTGGCGGCTGCTGGTGATGGTGCCGGGGATGTTCCTGGTGGTGCAGACGGTCGACGCGCACGGGCTGCACCGGGTGCTGGACGCGGCGGTGGGGACGGACGGCGGGGTGCTCGGGATGTTCCGTGCCTCGGCGGTCGGCGCGGGCCTGTCCAACCTGCTCAACAACCTGCCCGTCTACCTGGCCGGGGAGGCCGCGGTGCCGGTCGCCAACCACCAGCAGCTGCTCTCCCTGCTGATCGGCACCAACATCGGCCCGCTGGTCACACCGTGGGCCTCGCTGGCCACCCTGCTCTGGTACGAGCGGTGCCGCTCGGCAGGCCTGCGGGTGCCGCTGCGGGGCGTGGCCGGGACGAGCGCGGTGCTGGCGGTGGGCGGCGTGCTGCTGGCCACGGCGGCACTCGCGCTCACGGCGTAGCCGGCGCCGGCGCGGGCCCGCGCCGCCGCCCTCATCCTGGTCGGAGTACTGCTCGGCATGTACCTCAGTGCACCGGCACCGGGCGTCCCGGTGCCATACCTGGCGGATTCCTACCGCCCTCGGTGGGCGGGTTCGTCGCACGGGCAGGAGGTCCAGCCGGCGGCGATAGCGCGCAGCAGGGTGGTGACGGCGGCGGCCGGGATCATCAGGTCGCGCCCGAAGCGCACGTGGTAGTCGTCGCTGAAGGGGTCGCGCGGACTCAGCCCGGTGAACGGGGCTATCCAGGACGGCTCCGACGCCGTGATCACACCAGCCACCGCAAGATCATCTCACCCCTCCTATGCCGGGAGCCGGGCGACCGTGGCCACTGTGCCGCGCGGCGAATCATGCTGTCCAACCCTGCGCCGGCTCGCGTGAACGGAGCCATCCGGGCTCGGCCGGTCTGGACCGGCGAACCCATCAGGCGGGTCGGCGGCGTCGGTAGTAGGCCCAGGCCAGGGCCAGCACGATCGGCCCCCACAGCATCGCCGGCGTGATGCACACCCGGGCCAGGGCCATCCACCATCCGTTGCTGAACCCGCCGTCGGGCAGGACGCCCGCCCAGGCGAGCGGGTAGAGGTCGAACATCGCCACCAGGGCCAGGCCGCCCAAGGTCGCTGGGACCACCGCGGCGAACGGAGCCACCCGCCGGCCGCCGAGGAACGGCACCCAGCGCGGTACCACCTCGCCCCACCCGCTGACCAGGCCGGTGGTTAGCAGCGCCAGCGCCTCGGTGAGCAGACTGAGCCCGACGACGTAGAACGGCGTCCACCAAGGAGCAGCTGGCGCCGCCGGGTCGACCATTCCCATCCGGAAGTCGGCGGCGAACGGCAGCCGCCACAGGCAGTGCGGCAGCACGACGAACGGGAGGGCTTTGGCGAGTCGGAGAGCCCAGACGGGGACGGGACGCTCGGTGTCACCGAGCGGGAGGGCGAGACGTGTGATCGGCATGACCCCACCCTCGCCAAACCCCGACGGCAGTGCATCGCCCACGCGCACGATCACGATCCCCCACGAGAGCCACCCCTCGATCGTCCTGGAGGCCGACCGTCGGCAGAACCCGGGCGGCGATCTCGGAAGTCAGTTACGGGACAGCCCTTAGATTTCCTGATCAGAGCGAAATCTCCATCAATCTCCTGTGCAAGGCCGTCAAGGAATTCTTGATGTCAAGTGGGAAGCGGCCAACTTGTGTGACGCGGAAAGACCAATTTCCCGATGATTAACCGGAGGTAGCCCAAAGGCCTGGTGCCCCACCCGGCTTCGGTGGGGCACCAGGCCGGCCCTTCATGGTGCCTCTGACCTGGCCTAGAGCACTTCACTGTTTTTCACGGGTTCTTTCGGCCCCACCGTTCCGGGTTCCGTTGGCCCCATCCGGACTCTGAACGGGTGACGAGGTAAGGCAGGGGCGGGGAGTTCCGGATTCGTCTGGCCCCACTCCCTCGATTGGGTGAGGTTTCACGGCTTGCCGTGCATTGGAGTGGCGGTGTGACGGAACGCGTTGGCGGGGCCGTAGCGTGTGGTGTGCAGCGCCCGCCCCGATCGCGCCCCCGACAGGATGCGTCTGGGCGGGCGTTCTTGCGTCGGCTTTATTCCGCAGGTCCGTCGGACACTCGGGCTGGCAGGATCGGTCCATGTCTATAGATCCCTTGCTGGCCAGAGCCCGTGGGCTGTGGGAGGAACTCGCTTCGGTGCCTGTGTCGTTCGCGCCGACGGGAGGTGTGAGCGTGGTGGCGTCTCCCGAGTCGAGGATGTGCCCCTCGGGTTGGGTGGGCATGGTGGTGCTGGGCAATTCGGCGATCGTGACCGCGCCCAGCGAGGACACCGCCGAGACGGTGCGCGACGCGTTGGCCAACCTTCCGGTGGCGGCCCTCGCCGGCGCTCATTCGGTCCGTGGGGTGCTGCCGGTGGCCCGGGTCCTCGGCCCGGCGGCGCTGGCATATGTGTCCGACGACGGGTTCCGGCCGGTGGTGACACGCAGGCTGACGGTGGAACAGGTGCCGGGAGCTCATCCAGATCTGCGAAAGCTGGAGAACCTGGCGGGTGCCGCTGATTCGGACGAGGCCGTGCTGGGCGAGATCACCTCACCCGCGTTCGTGATCCGTGCGGGTGGCGAGGTCGTCGCCGCTGCCGGATATCGGGCCTGGCCGAGCCGGACCGCCCACGTCAGTGTGCTGACCGCCCCTGCATGGCGGGGGCGGGGCCTTGCCCAGGCGACGGGCTCCGGGGCGGTGGCGCACGCGTTGGCGGCCGGCTTGCTCCCGCAGTGGCGGGCCCGGGTGCCCGCATCCCGGCGGGTCGCGCTCGCGCTGGGTTTCCGCGAGCTGGGCGCCCAGCTCAGCGTGGAGCTCGCATAGAAGGCGGGTCGGAGCCGGGCCGGATGGCGCCGGGGCCATGCCCTCCTGAGCGAGGCGGCTCTCCGATGCCTCCGCCCGGATCTCCGGCCGCCGTTTTGCAGGTAGTCCGACAGCGTCGTGTAGGACGCGCCGGTGAACCCGTACTCGTTTCGCAGCCGGGCCAGGATTCGGCGGTTGGAGTGCCGCTGTTTCGGCGGCGCGGTCAGGTCCGCCCGCAGCATCTCGTCGATCCGGCACTTGGCCGGATCCAGCACGGATCGGCGCTTCGCAGGCGCCTTCCGCTCAGGCGGCAACGCGCTCTCCAAAGCCTGGCGCACCGTCCGGCGGTGCACTCCGTACTTCCGAGCCGACTCCCGGACCGGCAGCTTCTCCAAACGCCAGGCCCGGCGGAGGCACTCGAACAACTCCACCCGCGACAACAACCCGGCCTCCCGACGCGGCCGCGATCAAGAACGAGCCACAGCCTGACGCCGCCAACCGGGCCAAAGGCGATTAGAAGCCGTTGTCGTACCGATCATGGTGGACATCGGTTCGAGTGTGGCGACTCTGTCGGGTGATCTCTCGCTTGTGCGCGCTTGAAGGCAGGGCCTCCGGTTCAGCTCATGGTTGTCGAAGCCGGAGCGCACCAGGAGGCCTCGCCAACGCGCTGCCCGGCGATCAGCCACTCGTGCCAGGCCGTCTCCGCTTCGGCGAGCTCAGCGAGTACCCGGTCCGCCACCTCCCGAAGCTCCTCCACGCGCTCACGCGCGGCCAGCTCCCGCTCCTCCGGGAGACCCACCACCGACGCCATCCCGGCACCTCCACCAACGAGACAACCCAACGGCCTGAGCATGCCTCGCCATGCCGGCATCATGCCTGAACTGCGGAAACCCGCCGATCAAGTGCGGTACGACAACGGCTTCTCAACACAACTGACCAACACCAGGTCAGAACGCCCGCAGCACCGCCATCACCCCAAGAACCCCACGGACAGACACCGGCGACCCATCCGATAACCCCAGCTCAGACACACCACGCCTGATCACGATCAACGAACGCGGACAGCTGATCACGAAGCTCTCGAGTCTTGCCGAACACCGTTTCTCCCCAAGGCAATTCGACTACGCTTGCGAACCCAAGATCGAACGAGGGGGAGCGCCCATGCCGTACGAGGCCGGCACGAGGGTCAGGCTGACCAGGGATGCGCAGGTCACCACAGGTGACACCGCGACCAGGGGTGGCGTTCCCGGCCCGCTGTTCCTCGCCGAGGGGCTGGCGGGAACGGTCATGGGCTCAACCACGGAAGTCGGCCGTGCCGGCCAGGACCACCTCGCGAGCTTCGATCAGCAAGTTCGCGGCCACCGGTTCGACGCGTTCGCGGCGAGCCTGATCGACGACCTCCGCCAGAACGTCGCCCGGCTGGGAGCGTTCGACGCCGGAGCCAGCGCTCGGACGACCTACCGGGTGCGCTTCGACAACGGGTTCGTCCTCGACGGTCTTGAAGAAGGCTGGCTGACCCAAGCCTGAGTACCTGCCCCCTCACCACCACCGAGGAGATCCATGGCCGACAGCGTCACCTCACTGACCGCCCGCGTGCACGATCTTCTGGTAGCGGTCATGACCAATGGCCCTACCCCACGGGGCGTCGACGTCGTCGCCGGCCTCCACGACGTCGTCGCGCGCGCCACAGCGCTCGGCCCCGACGGCAGGTGGCTCGTCGCATCGGGGCACTCGGGCCTCGGGGGCCTGGCCATCGCACAGGGGCAGGTGGACCGGGGCCTCTTCCACTTCGACGCCGCCGTGGCGAACGGGTTCAACGACTGCGTGGCCTTCCACATGCCCCTCGTGCGCCCGCTGCACCGCGACCCCCGCTTCCGGGCCCTGTACGAGCGGATGCGCGTCACCCCGGCCGACCTCGACGAGTTCCTCTGGCTGCACCGGGAGATACAGATCATGGCGCGGGATGCCCAGCAGGCGACCGTGGACAACATCGGCCGCCTCGACACTGGGGTCTCGCTGTTCCCGCACGCCCCCATGCCGACCCGCGAGCCGAACACCCCCGGCGTGCTGATCACCCGCCTCGACCTCGCCGCCACGCAGACCGCACTGCGACAGGCCGCCGTGAAGGCGGATTTCCAGCGCAGCGCCGGCAACGTCAGTCTCAGCCTCATCGACGACTCGTGGGACTACACCCGTGCCAGGCACGACGCCTGGCACGCCGACGATCTGGACACCCGACGCGAACAGGCCGCCGCAGCCCGGGCCTTCGTCGAACGTCCGGGCATCGGCACCATGCTGATCCCCTGCCCGCCGCTGGGCTCGATCGTCTACCCGGCCTGACGAGGGCCGGACTTGTGCGCAGGAAGGGGTCAGTCCCCCTGGGCCGGGTGGGTGGTCAGGCAGAGGGCCCAGACGTCCGTGTAGGTGTTCGGGGACGGGGAGCCGCCGACGTGGAGGGTGGCGCTCCAGTGGTCGGGGCTGTCGGGCCGGACTTACTGGGGATTGTTCCGGCACCATGCCACGAGGGATGAGCCAACCCACGGCCTGGTAAGCGATGATCACGCGGGCGTGGACACATGTAAAGCAGCGCTGCTCTGGGCGGGGGCTCGGCCAGCCTGCCGCGATCATGCGGCGCGTGTGCTGACCGTCGAAGGTATTGAGGAGCGCCGGGTCGGCCGCCGATACCTGGTCGAACTCCTCGGCCATCTCCCGCACCCGAGCTGGGTCCGCCACCCGGGGCCCGTGTTCAGGCTTCCAACCAAGGGTTGATGCCACAACGTCCGTGCTGTGCCCGCACTCCAACGTGACCTTCCAGAACGCCTCGGTATGACGTTCCTTGCGGCGCAGCATGGCCCACAGTTCGGCGGTGATTCCCTCAGGTGGCTCCGCCGTATCGGGGGGAAGGTCGCGCAGCCCGCCTGGCCGACCTCGAGCAGCACGGGCGTGGACCACCTGGTCACCGGACTCGGCGTGGCCACCGGCGCCGGTACGGACGTCGCCGCCGCCGGCGGTCGCGCCACCGCCCTTGCCGACCGCGACGTCGCCGGCGACGTTGCCGCGGTCCACGGCGGGTGGCTGGCCGACCCGGTTCTCCACCGGCGGGGCGTCGCCGTCCGGCCCGGCGTCGGAGGACCCGTGCTGGGACAGTGCGCCGGGTTGCAACGACGGTGTGCACCACGGGTGAGAGCGGGCGCTGGGTGGGGCCGCGGTTGCATGGCCGCCGGGGCGGTCCGCCGGTTCGTCCGGTGGACCGCCCCGGTCGGTCGGCTCGGTCCCGTGGACCGGCGATCGACCGGGGCGCTGGTGTTCTCGTCGACCGTCGCGATGCCTGCCAGCCGCTGCGGCTCGGTGCGCCCGTGCCTGGCCGGGCTGCAGGACCAGTCTCCCGCCGCCGACCACCGGCGGGTCATGTCGTGGGGTGTCGGTAGGCGGTGACGTGGTCGGGTGCGGGCAGGGGTGCGGTGGTGACGGGTTTGCCGCGGCCGGGGGCGTGGATGACGTGGCCGTTGCCGGTGTACAGCTGGACGTGGGCGCCGCCGTTGGTGATCACCAGGTCGCCGGGGGCCAGGGCAGCGCGGGTGGTGGGGGTGCCGGCGTGGCGCATGTCCCAGGTGGTGCGGGGCAGGGTGAGGCCGGCGGCCTGCCAGGCGCGCATGACCAGGCCGGAGCAGTCGAACGCGGCGGGGCCTGTGGCGCCCCACGCGTAGGGCTTGCCGAGCTGGGCGCGGGCGTAGGCGAGGGCCTTCTCGGCGCCCGGGCCGTCTGCGGGGGCGGCGATGTCGGGGGCGGGGGTGTCCTTTGAGCCGCCGAGGGGCGGAGCGGGGCTGGGCTGCGGGGGCGGGCCGGCCTTCTTGCCCGCCTCGGGCTGCTCGGCCTCGGCGGCGTCGTTCTCGCTGCCGGGGGTGGCGGGAACGCGCAGGGTGGCGCCGGCGTAGATGAGGGTGGAGTCGCCGAGGCCGTTGAGCTCTTGGAGGGCCTCGACGGTCGTGCCGTGGCGCTGGGCGAGCCGCCACAGGGTGTCGCCCCACCGCAGGACCACCTCCTCGGTCTCGGTGGGCGTCGAGGCAGGAGAGGCGGCCGTGGGGTCGGGCTCGCCGGGCGCGACCGGGGCCGGCGTCCCGGCCGCGGGCGGCTGGGGAGCGGACGGCGAAGCGGTGGGCGCCGGGCCGGCCGGCAGCGTGGGGGCGGGCGTGGCGGCGGCCGGAGCCTGCGCGACGGCGCGGGTCCTCGGGGCCTCCCGAAGGACATCGGCGGTGCCGGCCATGCCCGCGCAGATCACGGCGAGTACGGCCGGCACCGCCCACCACCGCACCCCCCGTCGCTGCGGGACGTCGCCGCGTGGGGAGGGAAGGCGCCGCACCGGTGGCAACTCCACCGGTGCCGGACCGGCACCGGCCGGGCCGCCGCCCCTGGGCGGGGGCGCCGTTGACGCCCGGGCCCTCGGCCGGCTCGGCGCCACCCCCTCGCCCCGCAGCGTGCCGAGGCGCACACTCGCATCCGGCACCGGGAACTGACCCGCCGCCATCCCGCCCGGCATCCCCGCCACCAGGTGCCCCCGCGACACGAGGTGGGCCGCGCCGCCGAACCGCTGCTCCCACCACAGTCGCTCCGCGATGTCGGCCCCCTCCTCCTCCGCACTTCGGATGGGACTCTCCATCAGGCCTCGATGCGTCATCACGGGCTCCTTCCGCTTCTGCCCGGCCGCGGGTGCGGCCCTTGCCGGGAAGGTTTCCGGGTGTGCGGGGTGTCCGGCCAGGGGCCGGGGTGTCCCGGACCGTCCGGACTCGTCCGGCGCCGGCAGCGGGCAGGCTGACGGATGGCCAGTGCCGTCGGCGGCTCCTCGCGTTCGCCCCGCGGTTCGTGATCCGGCCCACCGGCTGTGCCGAGCCAGTCGGCCGACCCGGTTCGCGGGAGCGGCATTGAGCCGGGAATCGGCTCGTTCCGGCCGGCGCCCGTGGCAGGGCGCGGTCCGGCGTACAGGTTCGGGGGGTGCCGGTCTCGGGTCGTGGTTCTTGCACCTGGCGGTTCCCGGACCCTCACCAGCCTGACTTGGCCGCGACAGCTCGCCCCTGGACGGGCGGTCCGGCGCTTCGCCGCCTTGTCGTCCCCGTCGCCGTCGCCGAGGCGGCGGGCGGGTGGCGGCGGACGGGGTGTGACCTGGGCGGACGTGGCCGGACAGTCCGGGACGGCGGATCCGGTTGCCGGACGCGGCGGCTGGTGGCGAGGCTTTTGCCACCGCCCCCCTGTACTCACCTGACCGAGGAGAAGGCTCGTGACCAACCCCGTGGGTGCCGTGCACCCCGTCTCGACGAAGGAATCCATCAACCGGCCGGCCGCGGGCTGGTCGCGCAAGGCCGTGCTGTCGGCCGCGGCCGTGGCCGTCGCGGCGGGTGCTGCCGTGGCCGCTCCGGCCGGCACCGCTTCTGCCGCCCCGCTCAAGCCCGGCCCCGCAGGCAAGCCGGATCCGTCGGGCAAGCCGAGCCTGACCCAGCGGGCCTGGGAGGGCATCCGCGTCGCGGTCGGCGAGGACCTCGACCAGAGCGACCCCAACTACCGTGCCAAGCTGGGCCTGCAAACGGTGATGAAGTCCGCCCTGACCCGGATGGGAACGGACAACACCACCCCCGTCCCCGGCGACGCGCTGCTCGCCTGGCAGAGCTACATCGACTACCAGGCGGCGTGGAAGACCTCCCTTGCGGGCTCGAAGAAGGAACTCGACGCCAGCAGGAAGAAGCTCGCCGCGGCGAAGGAGAAGCTGCAGCAGAGCCCCCTGGCCGGCAAGCAGCGGGACAAGGCCAAGAAGGCGTTGCAGGAGGCCGAGGCGCGCAACCGCGCGGCGGAGGCCAGGCACGCGAAGGCTGTGAAGGCGAACACGCCCGAGGAGCAGCTGACGGTCCAGGCCCTGGAGACGAAGAAGGCCCAGCTGGAGAAGAACCTGAAGGACGCGAAGAAGGGCACGACCAAGTACAAGGAGATCGACAGGAGCCTGACCGCCACCAAGCAGAAGCTGCACGACGCCAAGCGCGTGCCCGGAGCTCGTCAGGAGCCCGACGGACAGGCCGGCAAGACGGCCAGGCCCGTGCCCCAGGTCACCGGCAAGCCGGCCATCACCACGGGCAGGACTCCCACCAGCGCCGCCAAGACGGTGAAGCCGCCGACCACGACGTCCACCGGGGTCGGCCGGCAGCCCACGGTGACCACCGTCGCCCCACCGGTCACCGGCAAGCTCCCGGTCGGCGCCCGGATGCCGCGGCTCGGCGGCGGGGGAGCCGGTCTCCTTGCGCCGGTACTCGCGGGCCTGGCCGAGCAGGCGACCAAGGAGCACTACGAGCGGGAGCACCAGGAGCTGCTGGAGAAGGCGTACAAGGACCCTGCGTTGCGCAGGCGGATCCTGGACGACTACCACCAGATGAAGGGCGCCGACCCCATCGACCACCTCAAGCGCGGCTTCGACACCTCGAAGGGGTTCACCCAGGGCGCCTCGGCGGCCATCGGCCCGAAGCTGGAGGCCTATCAGAAGGCCCTGGACGCCAAGGTGAAGGCCCAGGCGAAGGCGGACGCCGCCGACCGTGAGTGGGAGCGCAAAGTCAAGCAGGAGGCCGCCCGCCGGCAGGCCCAGGACGCCGAGAAGCACGACGCCGCCGGGAAGGACAAGAAGGGCAAGGCCGAGGACAAGAACGGCAAGCACGCCGGGACCGAGACCAAGGACGGCAAGGACAAGGCCCCCGCCGGTACCGACAAGCACGGCGAGCCGGCCGGCAAGACCGGGAAGGACAAGCCCGGCACGGGGGCGGACAAGCGCGCCGAGCCGGGTGGCAAGGACAGGATGAGCCCGGACGGCGGCAAGGACAAGGCCCGGACGCCGGAAAAGGACGGTAAGAAGGACGAGTCCGGCAGCAAGGACAGGACTACCGCCAAGAAGACGACCTCTGCCAAGGGCGCGCAGCGCGCCATGTAACAGGGCAGGTCGGGCAGGCTGAACAGAACACTGCCGGGGTGGGGGGGGGGGGGGGGGGGGGGGGGGGCCTCCCCCCCACTCCCCCTCTTTCCCGGTGGGGTTTTGTGTGGGTTGGT
>NZ_JBVINN010000001.1:394251-434007 GCF_055579305.1 Kitasatospora sp. NPDC032757
AACGGGCGAAGGTCACCGGGTGCCACACCCCCCCCCCCCCCCCCCCCACCCCCCACCCCCCCCCCCCCCCCCCCCCCCCCCCCCCCCCCCCCCCCCCCCCCCCCCCCCCCCCCCCCCCCCCCCCCCCCCCCCGGCACTCCGTCCTACGGGCAGGATCTGCTCGGCGGCGTCGGCAACGCGCCTCAGCGCCGTGCGGTGCCTGACCGCCAGCCTCCGGGCCGCGAGCATCTCGTGTACCACGCACAACTTCACTGATAGGCGGCCAGGGCAATCAGACCACCGCCCGCACCGGATGCCACAGCTTCGAGCCACGTCAGCATCAATCCGCCCACAGCCGACCTCAAGTCGCAGTGCCTGACGGGAAGTCAGCGTACGCCTTCGGCATGCGCGCGCCGAGAGCGCAACAGATGGCGCGTCCCACGGAAGCTGGCGCAACTTACCCGGTGTCGCCTGCTGGCCCGGGGCGGGCCAGCAGCGGTGCCGAGTGCAGGACCGGCCGGGGAAGTCGCCAAGCTGGCCAGCTGCCTCTGCAAATTGCCGGCTACCGATGACGGTGTTCTCTGACAAGTGATCTTGACGGATTGCCATGTGGGTTTGACCGGTCGGGAGGGGTCGGCGGGTCAGGTGTACACCTCATGGCCGTACTCCTCGCGGCTCACCTGCCCGGACAAGCGGGCGATCGAGCGGGACCCGGAAGCGGTGCGCGTATAGCGCGAGGAGACCTGGCCGGCCATCCGCGCGCGAGCCGCCGAAGAGGGCGCCGAGATCCTCTTCGCCGACCAGGTCGGTGTCCGCCCGGACCAGGTCTCAGGACGCACCTGGGCCGTGCGAGGCAGCACACCGACCATCAGGCGGACCGGCAACCGGTTCTCGGTGAACGCGATGTCAGCCATCAGCACCCGCGGGAAGATGTGGTTCACGGTCTACCGCGGATCGTTCACCACCACGGTGTTCCTCGGCTTCCTCCGGCGACTGGTCGGGCAGTTCGACCGGAAGATCCACCTGGTCGTCGACCGGCGCTCCGTCCACCGCAGCAAGGCGGTCCGCGACTGGCCGGCCGAGAACGAGACGTCCACGGCGGCCTGGCACTCGGCCCCGAAGCGGGCCGAAGCGGGCCGCCGCGGGCCCCGGCGGGTTCAGGCGCCGGGTGCGGGCTGATTGATCATCCTGGCGGCCGCCTCGGCGATCCGGGCCGTTCGGAGCGCGTCGCACTGCCGGCGCACCACTCGCCGGGCGCCCCCGTCGAGCGGCCCGAGGACGACGTCCACCGGCCCCGGCACGGAGCGGCCCAGCACCACCGTGGCGGCCGGCGCGCCGCCCGGCAGGACGGTCGTGTGGAACTCGCCGGCCCCCAGGGTGTACGTCTCGCCTCGCGCGCTGGTCCGCTCGCCGAGCGGCTCCCAGCGCACCAGTCGCGCGGTCGGCCGGATCTCGTCGGTGCCGCCCGCGCTGTACACCTCGTACGCGCGGTGGGTCGGCCGGTCCGGCTCGTCGTGGACCGCGACCCGCAGGTTGCCGACCCGGCCGTACAGCACGCTGCTCTTCAGCTCCCAGCTGTGGCAGTGGATCTCCCGGACGGCGCGGTCCTGGCCCGGCGCCTCTGCGTCCGGGCCGAAGACGTGCACGCAGACCCCGAACTCCCCGTCGCGCAGCACCGGCAGGCAGAAGAAGCCGAGGGGGTGGGCGACGGCCCGCAGGGGTCTCGCGCCCGAGGCGACCTCCGCCAGGATCCCGCCGACCAGCCCGTCCAGCGCGGGCGAGGCCGCGCCGGCCCCGACGGCCCGGTCGAGCGACGCGAAGAGTTCCGGGAAGGGGCCCGTACCGGGGCTCGCGCCAGGGTCCGGGAAGGGGTCCATCGTCTGCTCCCTCCGACGGCTACCTGCGGTACGGGTTCTCCGCGTGCAGCGCCCTGTCGATGATGTCGCCGACGTCCGCGTCCGAGAAGGCCGCGGGCAGCCGCACGCCCAGCCGGTCGAAGAGCCGCCTGGCCTCGTCGACGGTCGGGTCGTCACCGAGCGGCTCGGCGTCGCGCAGGTCGAGCTTGACCGCCTGCTCGCGGTAGTGGTGCAGCTCGGTGACGTAGTAGTCGTAGAGCGGCCGCCCGCGCTCGATGTAGAGGCTGACCCGCCGCGGGTCGTCCTGGGTGATGACCAGGCACGACGCGGAGAGGTCGAAGCGCAGGGTCGGGACGACCGAGGAGAGGTGGACGTCGATCTCCAGGGTGTCGAGCCGCTGCCGGTACCAGGCGGCCGCGAACACCGTGGCGTACGACTCCTTGCGGGTGCGCTCCACGCTCCACCCCCCGGGCTGCGCGCCGTCCGGCCGGCCGCCGAAGGTCTCCCGGAACCGCGAGTAGGCCGCGCAGGCCTGCTCGTCGCCCGGGTGCACGATGTCGATCTTGACGGTGAGCGAGCGGCGGCGGTGCTGTGCCTCCCGGACGCACTCGGGCAGGGTGACCGCCCGCAGGTAGGTGCCGGTGCCGCCCTTGAACACCCAGCGGTCGGTGTCCTGGCGGGCGAGCTCCAGTGCCCGTTCCAGCTCCACCCCGGCCAGCTCCCGCACCGAGGTCAGGCTGTCCAGCGCCTGCCGGGCGCCGGCCGTCGCCTCCCGGATGTCGCTGATCCGGCGCCGGCGCTCGGCCAGCGAGCCGTACACGACCGCCGCCAGCACCAGCAGGGTCGCGCCGGAGACGACGTTGTCGCCGAGCCCGCCGCCGAACAGGTCCAGCAGCCCGACGGCCAGCGCACCGCAGAAGGCGACGACGCCGTCCGAGTTCCGCAGTGCCCACGCGATCGCGCTCTCCAGCCGCCGCCCGGACTCCGAACCCCCCTGCGCCACCCCGCACCCCCTTGTTCGCCGACCAACATGGTAGGTCCCGCGGGCAATTGACGACCAGACGGCAACCCGTCCGACCGGGCGGCCCGGCGCGGCCGGGGCCGGTGGCAGGCCCGTCAAGGAGCCGTCGACGACGTGGGAGGGTCTCGTCAAGGACCACCGCCCCGGCCCCCGCCCGGGCGAGTCGCCGCCGCCGACCGGCTAGCCTGGAGGGCTCCGCCCCGGGACGCCCGCCCCGGACGCCCGCCCCGCCGACAAGGAGCCCGCCGCCGTGTCCGACACGTTCGCGCACCTGCACGTCCACACCGAGTACTCGATGCTGGACGGGGCCGCGAAGAACGGCAAGCTGTTCGCGGAAGCCGAGCGGCAGGGCATGCCGGCGATCGCGATGAGCGACCACGGCAACATGTTCGGCGCATACGAGTTCTTCCACGCCGCCGCCAAGACCGGTGTCAAGCCGATCATCGGCATCGAGGCCTACGTCGCCCCGTCCTCGCGCTTCCACAAGAAGCAGGTGTTCTGGTCGCCCGGCGGCCAGCGGCCGGCCAGCGCGGACGGCGAGGGCGGCAAGGACGTCTCCGGCGGCGGCCGCTACACCCACATGACCATGTGGGCACAGAACGCGACCGGCCTGCGGAACCTCTTCAAGCTCTCCTCGCTCGCGTCGATGGAGGGCTACTACATGAAGCCCCGGATGGACCGCGAGCTGATCGCCGCCAACGCGACCGGCATCATCGCCACCACCGGCTGCCCCTCCGGCGAGGTCCAGACCAGGCTGCGGCTCGGGCAGTACGAGGAGGCCGTCAAGGCGGCCGGCGCCTACCAGGACATCTTCGGCAAGGAGAACTACTTCCTGGAGCTGATGGACCACGGCCTGTCCATCGAGCAGGACGTCCGCCAGGACCTGCTGCGCCTGGCCAAGCAGCTGGACATCCCGCTGCTGGCCACCAACGACTCGCACTACGTCACCGCCGACCAGGCGGACGCCCACGACAGCCTGCTCTGCGTCGGCGTGGGCAAGAACAAGGACGACCCGAACCGGTTCAAGTTCCAGGGCACCGGCTACTACATCAAGACCGCCGAGGAGATGCGCGAGCTCTTCCGCGAGCTGCCGGAGGCCTGCGACAACACCCTGGCGATCGCCGAGCGGGTCGAGTCGTACGAGGAGGTCTTCACCTACGTCGACCGGATGCCGCAGTTCGACGTGCCCGAGGGCGAGACCCAGGCGTCGTTCCTGCGCCAGAAGATCGCCGCCGGCCTGCAGCACCGCTACGGCGACAGCCCCAGCCAGGAGGTCCTGGACCGGGTCGAGCTGGAGATGGGCGTGATCACCCCGATGGGGTTCGACGCCTACTTCCTCGTGGTCGCCGACATCTGCCAGTACGCCCGGGACAACGGCATCCCGGTCGGCCCGGGCCGAGGCTCGGCGGCCGGCTCGATGGTCTCCTACCTGACCAGGATCACCGAGCTGGACCCGCTGGAGCACGACCTGCTGTTCGAGCGGTTCCTCAACCCCGAGCGCATCAACCCCCCGGACGTCGACATCGACTTCGACGACCGCCAGCGCGACCAGATGGTGCGCTACGTCACCGACAAGTACGGCTCCGCCTACACCGCCCAGGTCAACACCTTCGGCACGATCAAGGCCAAGGCCGCCGTCAAGGACGCCAACCGCATCCTCGGCTACCCCTTCGCCATGGGCGACCGGATCACCAAGGCGATGCCGCCGGACGTCATGGGCAAGGGCGTCCCGCTGGCCGACCTCTTCAACGAGAAGCACCCCCGGTACAACGAGGGCACCGAGATCCGGGCGCTGTACAGCAACGAGCCCGACGTCAAGAAGATCATCGACACCGGGCTCGGCATCGAGGGCCTGATCCGCGGCACCGGCGTGCACGCCGCCGCCGTCATCCTCTCCTCCACCCCGCTGCTCGACCTCATCCCGCTGCACATGCGGGACAAGGACGGCGTGATCATCACCGGCTTCGACTACCCGTCGTGCGAAGCCATGGGCCTGATCAAGATGGACTTCCTGGGTCTGCGGAACCTGGGCATCATCGACCACTGCATCAAGATCGTGAAGGCCAACCGGGGCGTCGACGTCGACATCGAGAAGATCCCGATCGACGACCCCACCACCTACCAGCTGCTCGCCCGCGGCGACACCCTCGGCGTGTTCCAGCTCGACGGCGGCCCCATGCGCGCCCTGCTCAAGCTGATGAAGCCCACCGAGTTCGCCGACATCTCCGCCGTCTCCGCGCTCTACCGGCCCGGCCCGATGGGCATGAACTCGCACACCAACTACGCGCTGCGCAAGAACGCCCAGCAGGAGATCGTCCCGATCCACCCCGAGCTGGAGGCCCCGCTGAGCGAGGTCCTCGGCCCCACCTACGGCCTGATCGTCTACCAGGAGCAGGTCCAGCGTGCCGCCCAGGTACTGGCCGGCTACTCGCTCGGCCAGGCCGACCTGCTCCGCCGCGCGATGGGCAAGAAGAAGAAGGAGGTGCTGGAGAAGGAGTTCGTCCCCTTCCACGCGGGCTGCAAGGAGCGCGGCTACTCCGACGAGGCCATCCAGGCCGTCTGGGACGTCCTCGTCCCGTTCGCCGGCTACGCCTTCAACAAATCGCACTCCGCCGCGTACGGCCTGGTCTCGTACCAGACCGCCTACCTCAAGGCCAACTACCCCGCCGAGTACATGGCCGCCCTGCTCACCTCCGTCGCCGACGACAAGGACAAGATGGCCGTCTACCTGGCGGAGTGCCGCCAGATGGGCATCAAGATCCTCTCCCCCGACGTCAACGAGTCCGTGGTCGACTTCACCGCCGTCGGCAGCGACGTCCGCTTCGGCCTGAAGGCCGTGCGCAACGTCGGCGTGCCGGTCATCGAATCGCTGGTGAAGACCCGCAAGGAGAAGGGCAAGTACGCCTCGTTCGCGGACTTCCTCGACAAGGTCGAGCTGGTGGTCTGCAACAAGCGCACCGTCGACTCCCTGGTCAAGGCCGGCGCCTTCGACTCCCTCGGGCACACCCGCCTCTCGCTCAGCACCGTGCACGAGAGCGCGATCGACGCCGTCACCGGGCTGAAGAAGCAGCAGGCGATCGGCCAGGACGACCTCTTCGGCGCACTGGACGCGGACGAGGGCGCCGGCCCGGGCATCGGCCTGGACTTCCAGCTCACCGACCGCGAGTGGCCGCGCCGCCAACTGCTCAGCCTCGAACGCGAGATGCTCGGCCTCTACGTCTCCAGCCACCCGCTCGACGGCGCCGAGCACATCCTCTCCAAGAACCGCGACACCTCCATCGCCGAACTCCTCGGCTCCGGCCGCACCGAGGGCGAGGTCCGCCTCGCCGGCCTGATCACCGCCGTCGACCGCCGGATCAACAAGGCCGGCAACGCCTGGGCGATCATCACCCTCGCCGACCGCGACGGCTCGGTCGAGGTGCTGTTCTTCCCCGCCACCTACAACCTGATGGCCGAGCAGATGGTCGAGGACAACGTCATCTCGGTCCGCGGGCGCCTCAACGAGCGGGACGGCTCACTGAGCATCTTCGGCCAGGAGATCACCACCCTGGACGTCTCCTCCGCCGAGCTCGGCACCAAGCCGCCGGTCCAGATCACCATGCCGCTCGGCCGGATCACCGCCGAGACGGTCGCCGAACTCAAGCTCGCCCTCCGGGCCCACCCCGGCGACGTCCCGGTCCGCCTGCTGACCACCAACTGGGACAAGGACACCCTCTACGAGCTGGGCTTCCAGGTGAACCCCGACAACGGGCTCGCCTCGGACATCAAGACGCTGCTCGGCACGCACGCCTGGGCGGGGACGGTGTAGCGGGCGCCGGTCGGTCCGCCGGATCACCTACGGGCCCGACCGGCGCGGCAGGGGCGGGAGTACGGTGGGGACAGCGGGACAGCCCGGGCTGCCGCGACGGCCGGGCCGGCCCTGTGCCGGCGGCCCCGGCCTGCGCCCGCGGATGGGTGGCGAGCCATGTCCGTCTACGTGAAACTCTCGGCCGAGGCCCGGTCCCCGGAGGAACCGTCGAAGGGGCCGTTGGACATGCAGTACCAGGACACGGCCGACGGCTACACGTACGAGTACGACCTGCACCCGAGCGGGGCACTGCGGATCCTGCGGGTCTTCGAGGACACCCCGCACGCGGTCGAGGCGTACTTCAGCCCGTCGGCGTGGCTCCAGGTCGCCGGCACCTACCTGCGAAGCGGCTCCGAGTACTGACGGCGTGCCGACGAGGACCGCGGTCGGCGTTCACGGGTCGCCGTCCGCCGCTCCGGCCCTTACGGTCTGTCCTGGGGCCGGCTCGTCGCCACAGGAGGCCTGGATGCCGCACTACCGATGGATCCTGGACACCCAGGACGACAACGGACACTGGACCCGGCAGGACGACACCCTCATGCCGAACCCCCTGGAGTACGACGGACCGCCCCAGCGGGCGGCGAACCACCTGCGGGACGTGTTCGTGCGCACGCTCTCCCGGCCCGCACCCAGCCCCCGGGCGGTCAGGCTCCGCGTCTGGGAAGGGGCGGAGGCCGTCGGCGAGCCCCAGGCCGAAACCGAGTGGTCACGCGAATGACGCACGCGGCCCCCGCGTGGCCGGGCACTCCGCCGATGGCCCGCACGGACCGCCTGCACGGACCGGCTACACCGGGACGGGCCAGGACGCGGCCCGGATCCGGGCGACGTCCGCGCGCCGACCGGCCGCACCGGGGCCGTCGGCGGGTGCGGCGGCCGACGGCAGGAAGTCGGAACGCGGCTGCTGCCCTGCCGCGGCGCCATCCGCACTCCGGGCGAGCAGTTCGCTCGCGGTCCGGGTGCCGGCCGGGTCGGCTGCTTCGGCCATCAGCCGGGCGGCGTCGACGGTGTCCGTCGACGGCGGGACGACCAGCAGGTTCAGGCTGAGCGGTGCGTACGAGTACACCGCGATCACGTGTCTGTCCTGCTCGGTGGTGAACCAGCCCGCGTGGACGGTGTGGCCCGCGACCGGGATCCGCCGGGGGATGACCGGCCACGTCGCCGGGTTCACGGTGATCCGGGTGATCCGGCCCCACCGCTCGTCGAGTTCGGCGGCCAGGGCGGGGAGTTCGAGAAGAAGATCACGCGACCGGGGCCACCAGGCTCCGTCCAGGCGGCCTGCCCGCACGCCCACGGGGGCGAGCGAGAGCCGCGTGGCGGGTGCGGTGGTGGGGGGCGTCGTCGCACGATCGAGGGTCACGGTCATGACCAAGGACCCGTCTCCGGGCCCGACGCGAAGGCCGGGTCCGGCATTGCCACTCGCCGGAGACGACGCCAGTGTCCGGTGCCGGCATTCGAAGTGCCTTCGGTGATATCCACGTTACTCCTCGCCGGCCCGGATCCTGGCATGATCACGACTCCCTTCGGACCGCCCGGTCCTCGACGAAACAGCCGCCCGGCCGGTCCTGGAGGAAGCCCCGCCCGCCCCGGCCCGCACGCCCGGTCAGTGCGGGAGTTCCACCGACAGGTGCGGGGCCAGCGACCGGAGGAAGTCCGCCGCGTCGAACATCGCGCCGGCCGAGGCCAGGCCGGTGGTGCGCGTCCGCCCGGCCAGGACCCGCCGGACGGCCTCCACCACCAGAGGTGCGGTGATCGCGTAGATGTCCTGGCCACGGGCCGAGGCGCGGCGCTCGACGCCGCCGGAGCGGACCACGACGTCGACCACGAAGGTCTGGTCCGAACGCCCCTGGGCGTCGACCGCCTCCGGCGCCGGCGTGTCCTCCCCGGCCAGGTCCCGCGCGGCCTCGACCGTCATGTGGGTGCGGACCTCGGAGACGGCCAGGTGGCTGGGGACGGTGACGACATCGGCCATGGTGAACTCCGCGACCACCGCACGCCGGCCCAGCGGCTCCGGGAAGTGCCAGTCCTGCTCCCACGGCTGGTCGTCGTGGTACTGCAGCGCACCGTCCGCGAACCGCACCCGGCGGCCCGCGCGGCGCTCGTGGGACACCTGGCCGGCCTCCCGGGTGCCCGGCGTGGGGTGCCAGCTGCTCAGCCCGTAGGCGATGTGCACCTCCTCCGCGCCGGTCCACTCCCCCATTGCCGCGGTCACCAGCAGGTCGCCGAGCCCGCCGTAGAAGGCCATCGCCGGCACCACGGGCGTCTCCGCCTTCATGGCCGCTTCCGCGTGGTCGGCGAACATCGCGGCATTCGCCTCGATCTCCGCCGCGACGTCGAGGTACGGGATCCCCGCGCGCAGGGCCGCCTCGACCACCGGGCCGCCCGTCACGGCGAACGGCCCGGCGCAGTTGACGACCGCGGCCGCGCCGGCGAGGGCCCGGTCCAGCGCGCCCGGGTCGTCCACGGAGGCCGGCCGCACGGTCACGTCCCCCCACTCGGCCGCCAGCGCCTCCAGGCGGGCCGCGTCACGGCCGGAGGCGATGACGGCGAAGCCACGCCGCCGAAGTTCGGCGACGACGAACCGCCCGGTGTGTCCCGTCGCCCCGTAAACCACCACTGCAGCCGCCATACTCATCGTTCCCCCGCTTCTCGCCGTTCCGATGGGTTCAGTCTGGCCGCACCCGACACCGGAGCGTGATGGTCCGGAAGGACATCACCCGTACACTTTCGGACATGCCCACCGTCGCCCTGCTGACCGCCGGTCACCTGCTGCACTTCGAACTGGCAGTGGCCTACGAGATCTTCGGCAATCCCCCGCGCGAGGCCGCGGACGGCTGGTACGACGTCCTGCTCTGCGGGCCCGGTCCGGTGCGGGTCGGCCCGTTCACGGTCGAGCCCGACCACGGGCTGGACCGCGCCGCCGGCGCCGACACCGTGATCGTGCCCGCCTGCGCCGACGTCGACGAACCGCTGCCGGCCGAGCTGATCGAGGCCGTGCGGGCGGCCCACGAGGCGGGCGCCCGGGTCGCCTCGCTCTGCACCGGGGCATTCGTCCTCGGCGCCGCGGGCCTGCTGGACGGCCGGCGGGCCACCACCCACTGGGCCCACGCCGCGGAGCTGAGCGCGCGCCACCCGCTGGCCGTGGTCGATCCGGACGTGCTCTACACGGACAACGGCAGCGTGCTCACGGCCGCGGGCAAGGCCGCCGCCGTGGACCTCTGCCTCCACCTGGTCCACCTCGACCACGGCGCCGCGATCGCCAACTCCGTCGCGCGTCGCCTCGTCATGCCGCCGCACCGGCCCGGCGGCCAGGCCCAGTTCGTGGCGACGCCGGTGCAGGTCACGGGCGACCACGCGCTCTCCCAGCTGCTCGCCTGGGTCCAGCAGCGGCTGGACCAGCCGCTGACCGTGACCGACCTGGCCCGGCGGGCGAACACCAGCCCGCGCAATCTCGGGCGGCAGTTCCGGTCGGTGACCGGGCAGACGCCGCTCCAGTGGCTCCTGACCCAACGCGTGCGCCGCGCCCAGGAGTTGCTGGAGGCCACCGACCAGAGCATCGAGTCGGTCGCCGTCGCCACCGGCATGGGGACGGCCACCACGCTCCGGCGCCAGTTCAAGCGGGTCGTCGGGGTCCCGCCCGACAGCTACCGGCGCTCGTTCCGCAGCTGCGACGGCCCGGTGACGGCCCTCTGACCTCCGGCTGCCGGTCGCCGGGCGCGCCCCGGTCCCCCAGCGGTCAACGCCGCCGGGCGCCCCGGGCGTCACGGGCGTCACGGGCGTCGGCCGGCCGGCCCGGCATCAGGGCGCCCGGTCCGGGCTCGTCCCGGGCGGTCCGCCCCGGCCGCACGGTGGCCCGCCGCGGCGGCACGGCCGGGGCGACGCGGAGTGCGGCGACGCCCCGGCCACGCACCTCCGCGCCGCTACTTGCCGCGCAGGCCGACCGGGTTGCCGTCGGTGTCCTCCAGCACGCAGACCCGGACGCCCGGGGCGACCTCGCGCGGCGCGCTCCGCTCGGTCGCGCCGGCGGCCAGCAGGGCGGTGCGGGCGGCGTCGAGATCGTCGACGTCGGTGTGGACCACCGGCCCGCCGGCCACGTCGCCGTGGGGATTCAGGCCGACCTCGAAGCCGTCGACGGAGTAGCCGACGTAGTAGGGCTCGTCCGTATGCGGTGCGCCGAGCAGCGCGCCGTAGACCTTCTTGGCGGCGTCCAGGTCGGACACCGGGACCACCAGGGCGCGGATCGTCGGACTCATCCGTTCTTCCTCTCGGGTGAAGGGGGCCGGGCCCGCCCGTGCCGAGGACCGGTCAGAGCCCCAGCCTGGGAGGACCGGTCGCCCAACCTATCGGCGGGGTCGTCACATGTCCCGCCACCGCCGCCCGCCCGCACCGGCCGTCCCCGGGAAGTCACCCGATCGGACCGGCCTCCGCCACCCGCACCCCTGCCGCGGGATTCTGCGGACCGCCGGGATCCCGCCCTACCCGCGACCTTTGGCTTCCCGGCGGAGCACCTAGAATGAGAAACCGTCGCGAGTAATCCATCTGCGCACGCACGAAGCGTGTGCACGGGGTGAGGGAAGAGGTGTGCCGTGCCCGAAGCAGACTCCGGTGCGTCCACGCTCGCAGCGAAGCTGGACCGGCTGTTCGACGTGGTCCGTCGTCCCGACCGTGAGCAGTACAGCCATGAGGAGGTCGCCCGGGCCTGCCGGGAGGCGACCGGCGAGAGCTTCTCGGCCACGTACCTCTGGCAGCTCCGGACCGGCCGCCGGGACAACCCGACGAAGCGTCACCTCGAAGCGCTGGCACAGTTCTTCCAGGTGCCGCCCACCTACTTCTTCGACGACCGGCAGAGCGCCCGGATAGCCGAGGAGCTGGCACTGCTCGGCGCGCTGCGCAACGCGGGCGTACGGGACGTGGCCCTGCGCGCGGTGACCCTCTCACCCGAGGGGCTCGGCACGATCAGCGACATGATCGAGGCGATCGCCCGCCGCGAGGCCGGCGGCAGGTAGCGGCCTTCCCCGCGAAGCGGATTCCCTCGGCGTTGCCGCGTCCGTAGTATCACCTCCCGGTCGAACGCCAGGGGGGCGAATCGTGGGATATCCGGGTGGGGTGGAGCATGGGCTGTGGCAGCGATGTCGGGGGGTCGCGGAGTCGATACCGCTTCCGGAACCGTTCGGCATACCGGAGCTGACCGAGGCGCTCGCCCGGCTGCGTGGCAGACCCATCGAACTGATGCCGCTCTCGGGTCCGGAGCACTCGCCGTGCGGTGTGCTGATCAGCACCGACCGGGCGGACTACATCGGCTATCCGGCCGACACCACGGCGCTCCACCAGCAGCACATCGTGCTGCACGAGATCGGCCACCTCCTCTGCGGGCACACCGGCGGCGCCGGGCCGAGCACGGCCGTGCCGGCCGCGCTGACGACCCAGCTGTCGGAGGAGCTGGTGCGCCGGGTGCTCGGCCGGTCCGGGTACACGGAGCGGCAGGAGCAGGAGGCGGAGCTCGTCGCCTCGCTCGCGCTGCAACGCGCACTGCACCGGCCCTGTTCCACCGCGGTCGGCCAACTCGCCGACCAGGTAGGACGGTTACGGTCCGTGTTCGGGCGGCCGTCACGGCGCGGAACGGCGCGCCGTGGGTGACCAGGTGGCCAACACCGCCGGCTACCTCGCCGGTGCGGTCGCGCTGCTGGGAACACTCTGGAAAATCCTGATGGACCGGGGACGCCGGTCCGACCCGGCGCTCCACTACGGCTACGCCTGCGGGGCACTGATCGGGGCGGGGATGGCGGTGAGCGCCCCGGCCACGGCTCCGGCGCTCGCCGCCGTCGTGCCCGACCCGGTCCACCTCACCCTGGTGGCCGACCAGTTGAAGGTCGCCGCCTCCGGAGCCCTGGCCATGATGGCCTACTCCACCCGGCCGGCCGCGGCGGCGCGACGCGCCGTGCGGCGGCAGACCGCCCTCACGGCCGCCACCGTCCTGCTGGGCATCGCCGCCTTCGTCGCCGCCTCGCCCGTCCGGGAGGGCGAGGTGGTCGGCGTCAGCGGCGCGGACAGGCCGATGCTGGCGGCGTACGTCGCGCTCTTCGCCGTCCACTCCGCGTGGTGCCTGGCGGTCTTCGGGTTCCTGATCGGGCGCTGTGCACGGTGTCTGCCGCCCGGGGCCCTCCGGCTGGGACTGCGCCTGATGGCACTCAGTGCGCTGGCGGGCCTGCTGTGGACGGCGGACAACGTGGACGACCTGGCGGACATCCTCACCACGGGCCGTGAGAACGGTGCGGAGAGCCGGGTGTCCGGGGTGGCGGGCGCCGTCTGCGTCACGCTGGGCTTCGCCGGTGCCACCGCGTCGGCCTGGGCCGACTGGGCCAGGCACATGCGGGCCTGGCACGATCACCGCAGGCTCGGTCCGCTCTGGTCGGCGATGCGGGCCGCGCTGCCGGAGATCGAACTCGTCACCCCGGAGGGGCCGTTCGGGGCCGGGAGGCGCCGGCGGCGACGCGACGTCCAGTTCGCGCTCTACCGGCGGATCATCGAGATCCGGGACGGCCAGCTCTCCCTCCGCCCCCATCTGCATCCGGCGGTGCCGCTCTGGGTGAGGGAATTCATCGGCCCTGCCGAGGCGGAGGAGCTCGCGGCCGTGGTGGAGGCGGCCGCCATCGCCGCCGCGCTGGAAGCGGCCCGGGCCGGGCACCGCTTCCCCCTCGGCGCCGGCACGGGATGCGTGCCGCACCCGGTGGCGGCGGGCATCCACGAGGAGGCGGCGTGGCTGGTCAAGGTGGCCGCCGCGTACACGGGTTCGCCCGCCGTGGCCCACGTCCGCGACCGGGTCCGCGCCGAACTGGGGCGGGCCGTGGTACCGCGGTGACGTCGTGGGACCGCCCCGCCGCCCGGCGTCTACGGCGGGGCGGCGGGGCGGTGCTGGTGGCCGGGCGGCGCCGGCGGCGGGGACGGCTCAGGCAGCCGGGTGGCGCCGCCGGGTGGCCGGGTGGCTCAGGCAGCCGGGTGACTCAGGTAGCCGGGTGACTCAGGCGTGGGCAAGGTCCGGCATCAGCTCGTACACCTGCTCGGCGGAGCCGGGATCGGCCTCCAGGCAGGCGAGCAGGTCGGCCTTGGCGGTCTCCGCCCGGTCGAGCCCGATCAGACAACGGGCCCGCTGCAACCGGGCGTCGACGTCCTCGGTGGAGCCGAGCACCTCGTCGAGCAGGCGGACAGCCTCACCGAAGCGTCCGGCGTCGTGGTGGACCACCGCCAGGTTGAACTGCATGCCCGGGTCCGCCGAGAGTTCGACCGCACGCGACAGGTCGGCGCTCGCAGCGTCCAGGTCGCCCTCCTGGTAGCGGAGTTCGCCGAGCAGGGCCCACGCCTGGGCGTACTCGGGGTCGGCGGCGAGGGCGGCCTCCCAGGCCTCGGATGCTGCCGCCGTGTCCTCGTCGGCGGCCAGCAACTGACCCTTCAGGCAGAGCAGTTGCGCGCTCGCCGGGGTGGCCGCGAGCCCCGCCCGGACCTCGCTCCAGGCGAGCTCGTGCTCGCCCGACTCGAACAGCAGGGCGGCCCGGTTGAGGCGGGCGTCGGCGAACGCCGGGTCGAGTTCGAGGACGTAGCCGAAGTCCGCCACCGCCGCCTCGGTGTCGCCGAGCTCGGCGAGGACGTCGGCCCGGTTGAAGTACGCCTCGGGGAAGGGCGGCGAGAGCCGGATGGCCCGGTCGTAGTCGGCCAGCGCCTGCTCCGGGCTGCCGAGGTCGCGCCAGAGCATGCCCCGGTCGAAGTAGTACTCGGCGTAGTTGGGGTCGCACTCGATCACCGCGGTGTAGTCGGCGACGGCGTCGGTGTGGCGGCCGAGGCCCGCGTACACCTGCGCACGGTTGTAGCGCAGCACGGATCGGTGCAGCGCGTGCTCGTGGGGCTCGAGCGTCTCGTCGAGCCGGGCGATGCAGGCGTCCAGCAACGCCAACGCCGCCTCCAGACGCCCCTGGTGGACCTCGATCAGCGCGAGCCCGTTGCGGTTGAACACTACGCGCGCCTCCCGCTCCTTGGGCTCGGGATGCCACTTGGCGAAGGCGATCGCCTGGTTGACCCAGCTCCGGGCGAGCTGGTGGTCGCGCCGGTCGGCGTCGAAGTGCCGGGTGTGGAGCATGGCCGTGGCGTACGCGGCCTGCATGTGGACCTCGGGCGAGGTGCTGAGCGCCCGGGCCTCGTCGTACAGCGGCAGGGCCTGGTCGGCGAGGCCCAGTGCGGCGAAGGAGGTGGTCATCTTGGTGGTGAACGCCCACCAGTGGGTCGGACTGCTCTCGTGGGTGACCAGCCGCCGGCCGCGCTCGCCGAGGTCCAGGACGGCGTGGTAGTAGCCGAGGTCCATGCAGTGGTCGAGCGCGTGGCGCAGGATGTCGGCCCCGGCACCGGAGGGGTCGCTGCCGTGCTCCGCGTGCCAGGCGATGGCGCCCAGCCGCAGCGAGGACTCCCCGGCCGTCTCCAGCTCCGCCCGCCGCAGGTCGTGCAGCCGGGCGCGCTCGGTGGGCGGCAGCCCGAGGTAGGCGGCGATCTCGTCCGGGTCGTCGCCGACGCCGTCGCCCTCGATGTGGCGGCGGCCGAGCGCGGCGTCACCCGTCGTCCGGGACGGGCCGTCGTCCGGCCGGCCCTCGTCCGAACGGCCGCCCTGGTCCGGCACGTCGCCCTCGTCCGCCAGGTCGAGCACCGTGCACCGCGTGGCGAGGGCGGTCGGCAGGTCCTCGCTTCCGATGCCGGCCGGGCGCTCCGGCGGCTCGGTGCCGGTGATGACGACCACGGTGAGCAGGGCGGGGTCGATGCGCCGCAGCAGGACGGCGAGGAACTCGGCGTCGGTGGGGTCGGCCCGGTGGGCGTCGTCGACGATCAGCGTGCGCGGGGCCGGGCCGGCCGCGCGCAGGTACGCCTCCAGGAACTCGACCAGGCCGTGGGCGATCCGCAGGGTGCGCAGCGCGGAGTAGAAGCGGGTGCGCTCCTTGGGCACCGCCAGGGAGGTCAGCGTCTCGCGGGTGGCGGGCACCAGGTCGCGCAGTTCCGGCGTGGTGGAGAGGATTTCGATGTCGTGCCCGGTGACGGCCTCGGGGCAGCGCGCGAGCGCGTCCGGGACGATCGCCCGCAGGATCGAGCCGACGGCGGTGTACGGCCCGCGCAGCCGGCGGTTGGCGTTCACCCGGGCGAGCACGGGCGGCAGGTCGAGCCGCTCGCGGGCGTCGACGCGGGCGGGACGCCCGGCGGCGCGGACCCAGTGGTGGCGGTGCTCGGCCATGACTCGGCTGCCTTTCGTGCGGTGGCGCAGGGGCTAAGGGAGGTTCGGGGCTCAGGCCGACCGGGCGGCACGCCGCTCACGGGCGGCGAGCACGACGACGGCGGCGGTCTGCGCGAGGCTGAGCAGCATGAGGGCGAGCGAGTCGAGCCGGCCGGCCAGGTCGGCCTGGCCGGTCAGGCGCAGCCACATGTCGTGCAGCATGCGGTAGGCCGTCGGCACGACGACCCCGGCGAACATCGTGAGGGTGAACACGTAGCCCACCAGCATCAGCCAGGCGTACCAGCGCGCGACCCTGCGGTCGACCGGGTGGTGGGCGGAGAGGTCCAGCGGCGGCCGGCCGGTGGCCCGCCGAACGGCGTTGCGCAGCACGTCGGTTGCGGCGGCGTGGAGGTTCACGCAGCCCAGGACCGTGCTGAGCAGGACGTAGAGGTCGGTCCGCAGGTAGAAGAACCCCTGCCAGGCCAGGCGTAGTGCCGTGGCGTAGGCCATCGCGAGACAGAGCGACGCGACCACCCCGCCGGCGTCGCGGGTCACGTCGGCGACCAGGGTGAGTACGGCGATCGCCAGGGCATCGGCCAGCATGCCGGCCATGATGGGCAGATAGCGCTGCCGGCGCGGCACGCTGACCAGCCCGTCGAGGGAGGTCTCCAGCACCAGGTAGACCAGGCGGCGGCCGATGGAGAGCCGCGAGCGCAGGCCGAGCCGGCGGCCCGCCAGGGCGTGGAAGGACTCGTGCAGGGCGAGCAGCGGCACCTGGCCGACGAACAGCATCAGCACGACGAGGGTGTAGGACGAGCTGAAGAACAGGTTGTCGACGCGTGGGACCAGCTCGGGCACCCGGATCATCTCGGCCACGGCGAGGGCCGTCACGAGTGCGTAGCCCACGAGGGCCGGCCGGCTGAACACCAGGCGGCCCAGCCGCTGCCAGCGCACCGGCGCGGCCGGTCCCGCCGGCTCGTCGTCGCCGGCGGAGCGGACGAGGTCGAGATCCACGAGGACCTCGATCAGGTCGGCGATGTCGACGCTCTCGCCGTGCACGGCCTGGTAGCGCTCGGCGGCCTCACGGGGCGTCAGGCCGTCGGCCAGCATCCGGACCAACTCGGCGCCGTCGGCCGGGAAGACGGCGTAGGTGTCGGTCTCCGGGCTGCCGATGGTGACCTCGTCGGCCTCCGGCAGGTACACGAGCTGACGGAGCGGCACCGGCCGGTCCAGGTCGATGCCCGGGGCGGTGGAACTGCTGTCCGTGGAGGAGTGCACGGATCCTCCTGCGGGAGGTAGGCGGAGGGGGCGGGGTGGAGCGGTGCCGGCCGGCGGCTACGGCCGACCGGCACCGCATTCCCCCTTTGCCCGGGGGGTTCGGTCAGTTCTGCACGGCGCAGGACCAGGGCAGGTACAGCGCACGGGCCGCGCTGGTGAGGCGAACCGGGCCGGCCTTGCGGACGACGATCTTCTTCATGGCACACACCTCCTTCGGTGATCGGTCAATCAACAGCGCCATCAGCTGAGATGAATGGCCCACTTGGAGCTATCCATGTCAGCTCGGCGATGGACCAAGAGTGATGACGGCGTGGTGATCGTGTCAATAGATTCGGGACTGCCGACCTGACCCATCGTCACCGTCTCCTGGAGAACGCCCAGGTAGAGGGCGATGCGGAGACCCCGACAGCAGGGGAGCAACTAATAAACTGAAATAATGAGCCAGCTACTGGCTCTCCACCCAGGCTGATCTCGAAGACACAGAAACACCCGGACGACCACCCTCCGACGGGGCTGCGCCACCGCGATCCCCGCCCCACCCGCCCTCGCCCCGGCTTCGGCGCCGACCTCGGCGTCGACCTCAGCGTCGACCTCGGCGTCGACCTCGACGGTCAGGCCTTCGACGGGCCGGCCTCAGCGGTCACGCCTTCGACGGGCCGGCTCGTCGTGTCGTGTCCCTGACACGCTTCGGGCCGGGCGCGGGAATGCGCAGGGAGTCCAGCAGCGGGGGCAGCGGGCCCTCCGGCGACACCTGCCCGGCGGTGCGGCCGATCTCCCCTATCCACGCGCAGAGTTCGGCCGTTCCGGTGGCGTCGGTCACGTTGCCGAACCAGACGGGCCGGGCAGGCCGACCGTCCTGGAGCCGCCCACGGGGGCGGACCACCACGACGTTGGCCTGCTCACAGGGGCCCAGACAGTCCGTGACGACCAGGCGCGCGGCCGGGAGGGCGGCCACCGCCTCGGCGAGCGAGGCCAGTTGACCCTCGTGATCGGTGCCGGGCCGCTTCCTGGCAGTGCCGCAGCAGCAGCCCCGGCAGACCACGACATCGACGGCAGCCGTGACCGGTGACATCGCCCAACCTCCTCGTGGGGTTCCGCGCCCCTACCGTCGGAGAAACCACGGGTCAGTGTCCTGACTCCCGGATCGACGCTCGCCCCGACCTTCCGGCCGCAGGGCCGTGGTCGTCACCTGAAAGGGGTCGCTCCCCGGTCACAGTGGCGGGACCGTCCCGGAATCGCACCGGGTTCCTGCGCACCGTGGTCTCGGATGCATACATCTCGTTCGCGACCCTGCCCCATCGCGTACGAACACGTCAACCCGGGCTCGCTCATGCCGGGCGCCCGAAGCGCACGTTCCACCGGCCGGCACGTCCGCTCAGGTCCGTGACGGAGAGCGGCTCCACGTCGAGCCGCCAGAACGCCGGGGCCGGAGCGCCGAGCGCGTGGTGGACCGCGGCCCGGACGACGTCCGGTTCCGTGACCACGACGACCCGTCCCGCCTCCGGGGCAAGGCCGTCGAGCCAGGTGGCGACCCTGGCGAGGAGATCGAGCAGGCTCTCCCCGCCCTCCGGGGCGAAGTCCGGATCGGCCAGCCACCGGGCCACCTCCCCGGGCTCCGCGGCGGCCACCTCGTCAAGGCTCCGACCGCGCCAGCGGCCCATATCGCGCCCTCCGGGAGCGGACGGGGCCGAGGCCGGGAGGCCGAGGGCCTCGGCGGTCCCCCGGCACCGGGCCGACGGGGAGACAAGGACCTGGCCGGTGACCCGGATGCCGCCCGCGGCCTCCCGCGCCTGCCGCAGCCCCGCCGGGTCGAGCGGGCCGTCGTCGTCGAAGCGTGCCTGCCGCATCGCCTCGCTCATCGCCGCTGAGATCAATGTCACGCGCACTGTCACGCCGCTCCTCCTCTGCTTCCCCAACTGTCCTGCGGCATCGACCGATCGGTCCGTGCACCCGGCGCTGGGGCGCGCGTCCCGGGACAGACCGGAGGATTCGCGCCGCCCGCACGCTCTTGGCGCAGCCGCCGCCAGCCGATACCTTCTGCTCGATATGACGACGGTATGACGGAAGTCCGGTGAGAATCCGGCACGGTCGCGCCACTGTAAGCCAGGCGTGCGCCGCCCCCACGGGGCGGTTCGCGCCAGGGAGTCAGACCCGATGCCGTCGTCGATGCACCATCTAGCGGGACGCGAGTTCCCGAGGAGGTCCCTGCCATGGCACAGACCGCTGCCCCCGCAGCCATCCCCGCCGGCCCCCTGACCCTGCCCGTCAAGGCGATCCTGCCCTGGGCCGTGTTCTTCGGCATCATCATGCTGGCCCTGATCTACTTCGTCGGCGCCGAACAGGGCGCCACCTCCCTCATCTCCGGCGAGGACGTGCACGAATGGGTGCACGACGGCCGCCACCTGCTCGGCTTCCCCTGCCACTGAGAACGGGGAGCCCCGAAGTGAACTCCAGCACCGTCAGATCCCTGCTCGTCCGCGGCATGCTCGCCGGCCTCGCCGCCGGCCTGCTCGCCCTCGTCGTCGCCTACCTCCTCGGTGAACCCCGGATCGACGCCGCCATCGCCTACGAGGACGCCCACTCCGCCGACCACGGCATGGAGGTGGAGATCGTCAGCCGCTCCCTGCAGTCCACCGCGGGCCTGGCCACCGGCGTCCTCGTCTACGGCGTCTCGCTCGGCGGTTTCGCCGCCCTCGCGTACTGCTTCGCGCTCGGCCGCATCGGCCGCTTCACCCCGCGGGCGACGGCCGCCCTGCTCTCCGGGGCGGCGCTGCTCGCCGTGTACGTCGTCCCGTTCCTCAAGTACCCCGCCAACCCGCCGTCGATCGGCGACCCGGAGACGATCGGCAAGCGCACCACGCTGTACTTCCTCATGATGGCGCTCAGCGTGCTGCTGGCCGTCGCCACCGTGACGGTCGGCAAGCGGCTCGCGCCGCGCCTGGGCAACTGGTACGCGACCGTCGCCGCCGTGGCCGGCTTCGCCGTGGCCATCGGCCTCGCCTACGCATTCCTCCCCGCGATCAACGAGGTGCCCGAGGACTTCTCGGCCACCCTGCTCTGGCAGTTCCGCCTCGCGGCCCTCGCCATCCAGCTCACCCTCTGGACGTCCTTCGGCCTCCTCTTCGGCCACCTCGCCGAACGCGTGCTGGAGCCGAGGACCGCCCCGGCCGCCGTACCCGCCGTGGCCCCGGAGGTCGCCGCCTCCGCAGGCTGAGAACACACCGGGCGGCCCGATGGGAATCCCCGTCGGGCCGCCCGGCCGTCGTTCACCACGTACCGCTTCCGGAGGGAGCAGGGAGACCCTGCTCCGGGCGTGCCCGCAGGTGCCGAGCGTGCCGCGTCCGGACCTCCCGGCGTCAGTGGACGGCGATCCGGTCGAGGTTGGGGCCGCCGTCCGCGGTGGTCGAGGTGACCCGGACGGTGTTGGCTCCGGCCTTCAGCGCGACCGGGAGCGAGCTGGTCACCCAGGTGTCCCAGCCCGCGGTGGGCGGGAACGGGCGCCCGGCAGCGATCCGGGTGCCGTTGACGGTGATGTCCATCGGCCGGTCGGCGGCGGTGCCGTTGGCGTACGTCAGATCGAGGGTGGCCCCGGACGCGGCGGCCGCCTGAACCGTCCACTCGGCGTAACTCCCGGCGGCGTTGCCCAGGTTGACGAATCCGGTGCCGCTGTACCCGGCGTGGTCCGCGTCGACGGTGCCCCGGGAGATCCGCGCCTCCTCGGCCTGGTAGACGCCGGAGCCGCCGGAGACCAGCTGGTAGCCGCGCATCGCGCGGGTGAGCAGGTAGCAGTCCTGGAGGGAGCCCGAGGTGTCGCCGAGCGAGCGGTAGATGCCCCACTTGGGCCGCACCCGGTCCGCGAGGAAGGTGTCGACGCCATTCCTGGTGACGTCGACCACGGTGGCGCCCGCACTGCGCAGGATCCACCGGACCGACCCCGAACTGCCGTCCCCCACCTTGATCTGGAAGTCGACGTCCACCCAGCGGTCGTGCAGCGGGTCCAGGCTCGTACGGCCCACCAGGACGCCGGTGACGGGGAGTTGGAGTTCGATGGTCTGCGCGCCGCCCACCCGGCGCAGGGACTGCACGACGATCGGCGAGGTGCCGTTGCCGGGCTGCTTCATCTGCATGATGTGGGTGAAGGTCGTGGTCGCCTTCAACGACGAGGGGATGTACATCGAGTAGGTGGTCCGCCAGGTCTGGCCGGGCAGCCACTGCAGGTAGGCGCCGCCCGCCGGGCTGCGCATGCCGGTGACCTCGTGGCGCTGCCGGTCGGTGGAGCTGTCCCGGTCCACCGTGTGCATGTTCCAGCGGTAGGTGTCGTTCTCAACCCGGATGTGCGGATGACCGGCCGGGTGGGAGCCGGCACGGTCGTCCTCGATCGTCTCGAAGGCGGCGAGGCCGTCGGTGGCGGCCGACGGCGCCCATCGCTGCTGCCAGCTCGACACGGCCAGGGTGGCCGCCGAGGCGGTGGTGCGCGGCAGTCCGGCGGTGACGGCGGCCGTGAGGGCGGCACCGAGGACTGTTCTGCGCGAGGGCCTGTTCATGGCGCTACCGTGCCTTCCCCGGGGAGGAGCGAACTGGGTGACGTTCAGAATCCCGGGATGAGGGAGCACGGTCAAGAGATTTGGTTAGGAAACTTTCCCAATCATTCCGGGGTCATCCCCGGCCGCTCGGGGCGGTGCGGCCGACCGGGTCTGACGGGCTCCCCGTTCTTCTACCAGGCGGCGCAGTGCGGACCACCCCCGGGCGGCACGGAGGTGCCCCGCGATCCTGCCGGCCCTGCCGACCCGATTCGCAGCACCCGACCGCGCGCGGACCCGGCGATCACCCCGGGACTCGTTCCTGTCCTGCTCCCGCAGGCGGTCCGCCCAGGTGCTACTTGACGAGCGCGTGGAACTCCTCGAAGTCGAGGACGCGGTCGCGGTTGCCGTCCGCCGCCATCGCAAGAGTTCCTGCGGGCCCGGCGCGCACTGGTCCGCCCCGAGGACGAGGCCGGCCCGGTGAGACCAGCATGACCGCGGGTCAGCGCACCCTTCCGCGCGGCTTCAGCGGGATGTCGGGGAGCGAGGGTGCACGCAGCCGGGCACCGTCGTAGCCGTGCACGTCACCGAACCGCGAGCTCTTCTCCCAGTCGTTTCGTGCCTGGACGATCTCCTCGCCGGAGCGGCCGATGAAGTTCCACCACATGACGAGCTTCTCCGCGAACGGCTCGCCGCCGAGGAGCAGGACGGCGGCGTCGGTGCGGGCGAGGAGGGGGAGTTCGCGGCGGTCGGTGCCGAGGTAGAGCATGGAGCCGGGTTCGACGCGGACGCCGTCGACGTCGACGCTGCCGGACATGGAGAGCACGGCGTACTCGAAGCCGGGTTCGAGGGGGAGCTTGAGGTCGGCGCCCTCGGTGAGGGCGAGGTCGGCGCCGACGAGGGGGGTGTAGGCGGTGCCGGGGGAGGCGGCCGTGTCGAGGGTGCCGAGGATGACGGTGCCGCGCAGGCCGGGGGCGGTGACGACCGGCAGCTCGGTGTGGTGCTCGAAGGCGGGGGCGGTGTGGCGGTGGGCGTCCGGGAGGGCGACCCAGAGCTGCGCGCCCTCCAGGAAGCGGGCGTGCTCGCGCGGGGACTCCTCGGAGTGGGAGATCGCCCGGCCGGAGGTCATCAGGCCCAGCTCGTAGGGGCGGACGGTCTGCAGGCTGCCGAGGCTGTCGCGGTGCAGGACCTCGCCCTGGTGGAGCCAGCTCACGGTCTGCAGTCCCATGTGCGGGTGCGGCGGCACCTGCATGCCGGGCTCGTCGGCGATGTCGTCCGGGCCGTAGTGGTCGACGAAGCACCATGCGCCGACCATCCGGCGGCCGAGGTTGGGCAGCAGCCGGCGCACGACGGTGCTCTCGCCGAGCGGGACCTGGCGCCCGGTCAGCAGTTCGCGGACGGGGCCGGTGCCGGCCTCGCCGCCGCAGCGGGTGGGGGCGGGCTTGAGATCGAGGTTGCTCATGTCGCGGATCCACCACCGTACGGATCGGGGCCGGCCGGAGCCGGAGGGTCGTCGGCAACGATCATCCATCAACCGGGGGCGTTCCTCCACCCACGACGACCGGGTCCGGCGGCGGTGTGCGTCCGGGCCGGCGCAGGTCCGGACCGGCGTGCCCCGGGGCCCTCGGCGTGGCCCCGGGGTCCGGCATCGGGCCGCGGCCCTGGCCGCCGCCGCGGGTCAGTGCCCGCAGGCCCACCAGGCGTCCGCCGTCGCCGCGTCCGCGAGCGCGCGCAGCTTGGCGACGGCCTCGGCCGGGTCCTCCGCCCCGTACACCGCCGAACCGGCCACGAAGACGTCCGCCCCGGCCTCGGCGCAGCGCTCGATGGTGCTCGCCGAGACGCCGCCGTCGACCTGCAGCCACAGCTCCAGGCCGTGCTTGCCGATCAGCTCCCGGGTGCGGCGGATCTTCGGCAGCATGATGTCGAGGAACGCCTGCCCGCCGAAGCCCGGCTCGACGGTCATGATCAGCAGCATGTCCAGCTCGGGAAGCAGGTCCTCGTAGGGCTCGATCGGCGTGCCCGGCTTGAGCGCCATGGAGGCGCGGGCGCCCTTGGCCCGGATCTCGCGGGCGAGCCGGACGGGCGCGGCCGCGGCCTCCACGTGGAAGGTGACGGAGCCGGCGCCGGCCTCGACGTACTGGGGGGCCCAGCGGTCCGGGTCCTCGATCATCAGGTGGCAGTCGAGCGGGGTGTCGGTGGCGCGGGCCAGCGACTCGACGATCGGGACGCCCAGCGTCAGGTTGGGCACGAAGTGGTTGTCCATCACGTCGACGTGCAGCCAGTCCGAGCCCCTCACGGCCTCGGCCTCGTCGGCGAGCCGGGCGAAGTCCGCGGACAGGATGCTGGGGTTGATCTGCGCCATTACCGATGCCTTCGTACGAGGGTTCCGGTGCCGGGAGCGGGCACCTCGTCCCATCATCTCGCGGGGGACCGGCCGGGGCCGAACCGGACGGTTCCGGTCGGTGAGACCCCTCCGTGACCCTCATCACACCCCGAGCAGGGTTACCGCGACCGCCGCCGTGGTCATCAGCCCTGTGCAACACCCCGTTCTCCCGCTTCCGGTCCCGCTTTCGGGTCCTGGTCCGGGTCCGGCTCCGGGTCCGGCAAGAACACCGCCGGCACCGAACACCGCGCACCACCCGCTCGCCCGCGCACCATCCGCTCCCCAGTGCTCCCGGGGTCCCCCTGGTCCCCGTGCCCGCCCGAGGAAGGTCTTCCGTTGGCCGAACTGGTCCATCCCGCCCGCGCCCTGTGGTGGCTCTTCGAGCCGGTGCACGCCGTCACCTACTTCTCGCCCGAGGGCCGCGCCGCCTTCGAGGCCGCCGGGCTGCGCGGCACCTGGCGCGGCTACTTCGCGGGCCGCGCGGCACCGCTGGGCCCGGTGGACGCGCCGCCGGTGATCGCCGCCTTCTTCAGCTTCGCCCCCGCCATGGTGGAGCGCGCCCTGCCGGAAATCTGGAAGCTCGCGGACCCGGACGCCGCACTGGCCGCCCGGGTCGAGGGCTCCTCGGCGGCGCTCGCGCGACTGCTGGAGCACGTCGAACCCGAGCAGATCGAGCTGGTCGCCGACCTGCTGGAGCGGGCCGTCTCCCGACTGGACTGTGCCGGCCGGGTGCTGGCGGCGGCCAACGCCGCCCTTCCCCGCCCGGACGGCCTGTACGGGCGGCTCTGGCAGGCCGCCACCGTGATGCGCGAGCACCGGGGTGACGGCCACGTCGCAGCACTGGTCTCGGCCGGGCTGGACGGCTGCGAGGCGCTGGTGGTGCGCTGCGCCCTGGACGTCCGCCGCGACGTGCTGCAGCCGATGCGCGGCTGGAGCGACGAGCAGTGGGACGCGGCCACCGCCCGCCTGGTGGAACGCGGCTGGCTGACGGGGCACGGCACCATCACGGAGTGCGGGCGGATCCGCCACCAGTCCCTGGAAGCCGCCACCGACCTGGCCGCCGCCCGGGTCTGGGAGAACCACCCGCGCGCCGAACTTGACCGGCTCGCCGCCGCGCTCAAGCCGATCTCGGCGCTCTGTCGCAGCGCGCTGCCGCCGATCAACCCGATCGGACTGCCCGCCGCAACGGCCTGACGACGGCCGGGGTCACCCACCGCCCGGGCCGCTGCCGCCCGGCCAACGCCCGCCCGGTCACCGCCCGGGCGGGCCGCCTCGTCATTCCCCGTCGGCGGACCCGTCGGACGGCCCGGCAGCGGGCCCCTCGGCAGACCCCTCGGCGGACCCGGCGGCGGACCCGGCGGCGGACCCGGGCGGGCCGAGGACGATCCCCCGCCCCGCGTAGAACCGCTCGAACTGCCGCCACGGCACGTGCGCGTAGGCCTGCGAATCTCCCGCGAAGCCGGACGGGTTGTGGATCACCAGCGTCGTCCCCGTGGTGCCCACCGCCAGCACCAGGTGACCGCCGCGCCGCTGCGGGTCGGGCCCGGCCGGGTCGCGGATCGCGGGGTGCACCGACACCATGACCAGCCGCCCGCCGGCCACCTCCGCCGCCACCTGCGCTGGCGTCAACTCCCTTGCCTGCGCGGCCAGTCCCCAACGCTCGCGGACGTACGCGGCGAACGGCGTGTGGATCAGGCCGCGCAGCCGTTCGCCATCCCGCTCGTACGCGCCGGCCGCCAGGCACTCCCCCGCCAGCGGCACCGCCGCCGGAGCCACCCCCCACCAGTGGTCCAGCGCCATCCGCAGGCAGGCCACCCCGCAGAGCCGCCACGACCAGTACTCGTACTCCTCCGGCGTGGCCGCCCCCGACTCGCCCCAGCGCGGATCGTCCGCCGCACTCACCGCGCCGGCCACGATGTCCCGGACCAGGCCCGCCGACTCCCACTGCGCGTAGTACGGCACGTCGTGCACCACGGCCGGGCCACCGCTGTTCTGCTCCACCGTCCCCATCCCCCGACGCTCTCACGCCGGACGGGCGCACCCGCCCCGCGACACTCCCCTCCCCCGCCGCCACGGGCTGTCGGTGGTGCCCGCTAGGGTCGGTCTGATCATCCGGATCATGAAACACCACCCTGGGGGCCGGGCATGGGCATCGAGCAGGACTGGGACGGGCGCCTGCAGCTTGAGCCCTGGCAGCTGCCGGAGGGCTTGTCGCACCTGCCCAGCCGGGAGTTCCTGACGCAGGAGGGCCTCCCGGAGACCGCGGCCTTCCTCGACTTCTCCGGCCTCGACGCCACCGGGCTGGAGCCCTTCGCCGACGGCGGGGGCACCGGGGAGCACCTCTTCGTCCTCGGCGGGACGGCCTACCTCGCCGATCTCGCCCGCGAGGACGACGCCGTGGTCCTCGACGGGGTGACGGGTGAGGTCTTCCTCGCCGCCCACCGCACCGGGGCGCTCCGGCGCGACCTGCTCGCCACCGGCCTGTCCGCCCTGGTCGGGCTGATGCGCGAGGTCGATGTGGCGGCCCTGGCGGCGGAGGAGCGCGACGCGGTGGCCGGGGAGCGCGGGCCGGCGATCGTCGCGGAGGTGGCCCGGGTCGCGCGGGAGCGGCTGCGCGCGACCGATCCGGAGCTGTTCGCGCACTACGACGCCGCTCCCCCGCACTGGGAGACGGCCCTGCTGGTGCGCTCCCTCGCCTGGGGCGCACTCTCCGGCGAACCGGACGGGCTCGCGTACGAGCTCGGGCCGGAGCTGGTCGAGGACCTCGCCGCACTCACCGAGGACGGCGCCGTCCGCCGCTTTCGCCCGGAGGAGCTGCCGGACGGGCTCACCCACGGGCCGACCCGCCGGCTGCTCACCGTGGTCGGCCTGCCGACCGGCGGCCCCATGCTGGACGTCTCCGCCGACGGGCCGCTGGTCACCATGGTGGAGGCGTACCCGGACTACTTCGCCCCCGTCCCCGATGACGGACACGTCCGCGACGAGAGCCCCGTCCCCGACGACGATGCCTGGGAGCGCGACCATCAGCGCCACCATCTGGCCCTCGCCACCTGGCCGTACGACCTCGCGATAGCCCTCGACGGCGCCACCGGCCGGCTGGAGCTGCCCGCCTGGGACGACCCCGGCCTGCCCGCGGCCTACCTCAACCGGGACGTCTCCGCCCTGCTCTACACGCTCTGGACGTGCGAACGAATACGCGCCGAGTGGCGGTTGTGGGAGTACGGCGTCGCCAAGGACCGCTGGGAGGTCTTCGACCCGCAGTCACTGCTGAGCGGCGTGGGGGGGGGGGGGGGTGGCGGCCCCCCCCCCCCCCCCCCCCCCCCCCCCACGCCGCCTTCGCCGGCCCCGACCACTCCTGGCAGCTCCTCGCCGACGACGACCACATGGGCGGCCTGCTCTACTGAGCCTCCCCCTGCGCCGAAGCGGGCTCCCCCTCCGCCGTCTTCCCCGGCACCGTCGCGCCGCCCGCCTTCGGACCTGGCACCGTCGAGCCCTCCGCCGTCTTCCCCGCCGCCGTCGAGTCCTCCGCCTTCGAGCCCTCCGCCTTCGACCGGTAGGAGAACCGGTCCGCCGCCCGGCGCCCGCGGCGCTCGACCGGCAGCGAGCCGGTGGCCCCCGCCAGCCCGAACGGCGGCATGTCGAAGTAGATGGCCTCGTACGACCCCTCCGGCGCGACGTACGTCTCGTGCCAGAGCCCCACGTGCTGCCGGGTCTTCCCGCCCCGCACCTTGCGGTTGACGATCCCCCACACCTTGTGGTGGAAGGCGTCCGGTGCGGTGGCGTACGCGTACAGCTTCTCCTTCGACTCCCAGTACTGGACCACGTAGTAGGTGCGCGGGTTGGCGGTCAGCAGGACGCGTCCGCGCAGCCCGCGGTCCGGGGCCTTGGCCAGTTCGGCGAGCATCCGGAACATCGCCATCATCACCGGCCCCCAGTGATGGACGGCCCAGAAGCGGTTGATGCGCATGCCTATCAGCAGCACCACCGCGTCTCCAGTGGCGGCCGCGGTGGTGTATCCCGGAGTCGGTTTGGCGAACACGTCTGCCTCCAGTTGGCCCCTCGCTCCATGTAAGCGGTGATTACATCAGCGGGCGACAACCCGGTCAAGGCTCAGCGCAAAACCCAAATCCCTTGCTGTCAGGGGCGGTTCGCCACTCCCTGGCCGAAGGTGTCCAACACCTGCACCGCCAGCTCCTCGGCCTTCTCCGGCGGCAGGTACCCGTCGATGATCATCTGCGACAGCCCGTACACCAGGGCCTGCCCGGCCAGGCCCACCAGCGCCGGATCACCCGGCCGCAGCCGGCCCGCCTCCTGGTCCGCGACGATGTACCCGATGAGCGCCTCGTCGATCCCCGACAGCCGCTGCTGCAACTCCGGCTGCCGCGACGGCGTGAACACCCGTGCCCGGACCAGCTCGAACCGGTGCGGGTGCCGGATCGCGTACCGGATGAAGCCCAGCCCGCTCGCCCGCATCGCCGCCCCCTCGCTGCCCTCGACCTCCGCCCGCTGCCACCGCTCGAAGTCCGCGAGCACCTGGTCCGCCAAGGCCGTCAACAACGCCTGCCGGTCCGCGAAATGGCGGAACGGTGCCCCCGCAGACACCCCCGCCCGCCGCGCCACCTCCCGCATGCTGACCGCACCCAGCCCCTCCTCGTCCAGCACCTCGAACGCCGCCGCCACCAGCGCCTGGGGCAGCGACCCGTGGTGATAACTGCCCCGCCGGGCAGGCCTCTCCGTCATGCCTGCAGTGCTACCACAGCGGCCCGCACCTTCAGGAACCGTCCACCCACCGATGGGAGTCCACCTGCCCTCCCACTCCGGCCTAACTCGCCGCGTGGTTCAGAGGCCACTGGGACATCGAGAACCTCCTGCACCACGTCCGCGACCGCGCCTTCCGCGAGGACGACTCCAGGAGCCCCCGCAGCCACCCCGAATACGGTCCCGTCGGGGGCCGAGGCGCAGACCCGGCCGCCCCGACCACGGGCGCGGAAGCCTGTCGCAGAAGATAACGCTTGCGTCACGACCAGAGATCGCGTGCAGCAGTCGCGAGTCGGGCTCCGTCAGGTTGAGCGGGGGAGCCAAGGGGGCTTCGGGAGAGGCGAAGATGCTCAAGAGACACGAGCCGGGTGACCATGCGAACCGCTGACGTCCCTGCCTTCACGGCATTCGTGCATGCACGGTCGTCGGCCCTCTTCAGGACCGCACTGCTGCTCACCGGCGAGCGTCATGCGGCCGACGATCTGGTGCAGTCCACGCTGGAGCAGGTCTGTCGGCACTGGCGCCGGATTCGCTCCGCCGACGCACCGGAGGCCTACGCACGCCGGATCCTGGTGAACCTCGCCAACGACCGCTGGCGCAAACTACGCGGACGTGCGGAAGTACCCCTGGACGACGGCATCGGGGACGGGTACGTCGATCCGTACAAAGGTCTCGTGGTCCGCGACGAGTTGATGCGTGAGCTGCAGTCCCTGCCGATCGGCATGCGCACCGTACTGGTGCTGCGGTACTTCGAAGATCTCGACGACGCGGAGATCGGCCACTTGATGAACATCTCGGCCGGCTCGGTCCGATCCCAGGTGGCCCGGGGCCTGTCGAAACTCCGGTCGACCGTCGATGCACAGGCACTGCACGCACGTTCGGAAGGGGCGGCATGAAGGACTACGACCTGGAGGAGGAGCTGGCCGCGGCCATGCTCGACCGTTCACGGCAGGAACCGCCGCGCAGCTACGACGTCGATGATCTCATCGGGTCGGTACGGCAACGCCGCCGGCGCCTGCAGACAGGTGCGGCGGCGGCCGTGGTGATCGTGGCCCTGGGCGCTGGCTTCTTGTCTCAAGCGGATCACGACCGCGCCTCGGTGCCCGTACAGGCATCGACCGCGCCGAGTGCCGATATGCCTCCTCCACCCCCGCCCATCCAGCCGTCCTCGCCCACGGCTTCGGCATCGGCTTCGACACCGGCTTCGACACCGGCCGACCCGGCCCGGACGACGAACACCCTGTTCCTCTCTGCCCTGCGCTACCAGAATCCGGCCACCCGCTCTGCGGTGGATCCGGCAGAGGTGGCGGCATTGTTCGCCAACGAGTCCACGTACCAACGGATCTGGGGCGCTGACTCCCGCGGTGTGACCTGCGGTGCCTTGGTCGACGGCGTGCTGGCGTCGGGTGAGGTCTTGCTGTACCAGGGGACTGAACGGCTCGACCGGACCCCTTCCGTGGACTTCGACGGGGCCACGGGGAAGGTGACCGGCCTGACCTGCACAACGGTCGCCGGAGACAGCAAGGGGGGCGACCCTACGGTTTCCGGCTTCTACGGCGGGCTGGTGGCGGCCACCAAGTCCGGAGACTCCACCGCCGCGGCAAGGCTCGGGAAGCAGTTCGTGACCGCACAGCTTCGATCCGACCAGGGCCCGACCGCCGGCACGTGCTCCTTCACCACCCCCCCTTTCTGGCTCGCCCACAACCCCTCGTCCGGAACTCTCACCCACGGATGGACCGTGAACCTCGGCGGCCACCACGACTTCCCGATCGAGATCGACGAGACAGCGGAGATCGCCAGATCTTGCGGCGGCTGAGCCGCACCAGTCGCCACTGAGGCAGACGACACCGGACCGAGCACGCACGGCGGCGCGTCCGGAAACCCCTACACGCCCTTACCGGCCAATAGGCGATGTCCGCGTGCCCGGACGTCGGAAAGCGAGTGCCCGCATGAAGCATCGGACAGCCTTCCTCATACCCGCACTCGTGGGCGCCGCCATGGTGGCCCACGTCCTGATCCCGACCTCGGGTCCCGCCGAGGGCGCCTCTCCCGGCCCACTGCCGACGTCAACCCCGTCAACCCCGTCAACCCCGTCAACCCCGTCAACCCCGTCAACGCCAGGCCCGCTTTCCGAGCCAGCACTTGCCGCCACGGGTACGACAACGCCGGAACAGGCCGTGCGCCTCGCGCTCGACGGGCTCGGGGTGCACCACGGCCAGTACGCTCTCGCCGTCGAGGACCTCACCTCGGGCCGCTCTGCCGCCTACGGTTCGTCCACCGAGACCTTCACCTCCGCGAGCATCATCAAAGTCAACATTCTGGCCGCCCTGCTGCTGCAGACGCAGGACCGCGGAGGCCGGCTCAGCTCTGCTCAGCGACAGCTGGCCTCCGACATGATCCGCGTCAGCGACAACGACGCGGCGCAGAAACTCTGGATCGACATCGGCAGACGCCAAGGTCTGGACGCGGCCAACGCCCGACTCGGACTCACCCCGGCGCACGCCGGCCAAAGGGGAGCCTGGGGACTGACCCGGACCACGGCCCGTGACCAAATCTCCCTCCTGAAGGCCGTGTTCACGCCGGACTCCCCCTTGAACGCCGCATCCCGGTCGTACATACGGGCTCTCATGAGCGCCGTCACCGACGGACAGAACTGGGGCGTCGGCGCAGCGGGAGCGCCCGGCGACCTGCCCGTACTCAAGAACGGCTGGCTCCCGGACGGGATGCCTCAGCTATGGGTCGTCAACAGCGTGGGCATCGTCGAACGTGCGGGACACACGCTGCTCGTCGTCGTACTGACCGACGGTCAGCCCACGCGGGAGACCGGCATCGCACTCATCGAGCAGACCGCAGCGACCGCGGTCGAGGCACTGGTGCGCACGCCCTGAAAACCCTCTCGTCCATGCGGTGCCGGCGTCGCAGACGCCCCTCGGCCCCAGGAGAGCAGAGCAAGGCAGTTCGGGCAGACACGATCCTTGCCATACAACGGATATGACGCCATGTCACTCACGAGACCGGCGAACCGGACCAATCCCAATCACGCAATGCCCCCGGTATGGCCCGGTCCGCTCATCATGGATCAACAGGAGTCTGCGGCCACCTTGATGTGGGCACCGGCGGCCCGCCCGGCAGAGCCTCAAATACCCCGTGGTTACCTCGCCGCCTTCGGCACGGTCCACATCTCGCCCTACCCGGGACCGCCGACTGGCCGCCGGGGCCCGGCGGCGAGGTGGCCGGGGCGGAGCTGAACCCGGCGGGCCCCGGCCCCGGTCCGGTGAACGGGCCGGGGCCGGGACAGACCGCGCGGCTACCAGGCGTAGTCCTCCGGGGCGGGCTGGTGGCCGGGGAAGATCTCGTCCAGCCGGTCGAGCGTCTTCTGGTCGAGCTTGACGTCGAGCGCTCCCACCGCCGCGTCGAGGTGCGCGAGCGTGCGGGGGCCGACGATCGGCGCCGTGACGGCCGGGCGGCTGAGCAGCCAGGCGAGGGCGAGGTCGCCGGGCTCGGTGCCGAGTTCGGCGGCGAAGTCCTCGTAGGCCTGGATGCGGTCGCGGTTGGCCGCGAGGATCTCGGCGGCGTGTCCCATGGCGCCGCGGACGGCGGTGCCCTCGCGCTCCTTGCGCAGGACGCCGCCGAGCAGGCCGCTGCGGAGCGGGCTCCACGGCAGCAGGCCGAGGCCGTAGTGCTGGAGGGCGGGGATGACCTCCAGTTCGACGGTGCGGTCGATCAGGTTGTAGAGGGACTGCTCGCTGACCAGGCCGAGGAAGTGCCGGGCGCGGGCGGCTTCCTGGGCCTGCGCGAGGTGCCACCCGGCGAAGTTGCTGGAGCCGACGTAGATGATCTTGCCCTGGGCGACCAGGACCTCCATCGCCTGCCAGATCTCCTCCCAGGGCGTGTCCCGGTCGATGTGGTGCATCTGGTAGAGGTCGATGTGGTCGGTGTTGAGCCGGCGCAGGCTCCCCTCGACCGCGCGGCGGATGGCGAGGGCGGAGAGGCGGCCCTCGTTGGGCCATTCGCCCATCGGGGCGTACGCCTTGGTGGCGAGCACGGTCCGCTCGCGACGGCCGCCGCCCTGGGCGAACCATCTGCCGATGAACTCCTCGGTGCGGCCCTTCAGCTTGCCCTCGCCGTCACGGCCGTACGCGTTGGCCGTGTCGAAGAAGTTGATGCCCCGCTCGTGGGCGGTGTCCATGATCAGGTGGGCATCCGGCTCCTCGGTGTGCGGGCCGAAGTTCATGGTGCCCAGGCAGAGACGGGAGACGGTGAGGCCGGTGCGGCCGAGGTGGGTGAACTCCATGCCGCCCACCTTCGGCCGCACCGGCGCCGGTGTCCAGCACATTCCGCGGGGCGGACGGAAGCCGGGCCGAAGATCGTCCGAAACGGCCGCCGCACGGCGGGAATGTGGCGCACGGAGCCGGAAGACGGCACCTCACCGCCCGTGCATGGCGAACTTCCGTACGGCGAGCGGCCCGCAGACCGTCAGCAGCACCGCGCACCAGAGCAGCGTCGCGAGTACGGCGTGCTGCATCGGCCAGGCGTTGCCGGGCGCGGACGGGTTGCCGAACAGTTCGCGACAGGCCTGCACCACGGCACTGATCGGGTTCCAGTCGGCGATCACCCGCAGCCAGCCGGGCATGCCGCCGGTGGGCACGTACGCATTGGTGACCATCGCCAACGGGAAGACCACGACGGCGAGTTGGCCGGCCGCCTCCTCCTTGCCGACGGCCAGCCCGAGGAGGGTGCCGACCCAGGTCATCACGAAGCGGAACAGCAGCAGCAGTGCGAACGCCCCTGCGGCGTCGGCCGGTCCGCCCCTGATCCGCCACCCCGCCACGAGCCCGACGACGGCGAGCAGCGCCAACACCACCAGGCTGACCAGGAAGTCCGCGAGGGTCTGCCCGAGCAGCAGGCCCGTCCGCGAGACGGGCATCGAACGGAGCCGGTCGGTGACCCCGCGCCCGACGTCCCGGGCGGCACCGACCATGGTGGGCATGACGCCGTTGACGGCCACCATGGCGAACAGCCCGGGCATCAGGAACTCCCGGTAGTTCCCGCCGCCCGGCACCTGCATGGCACTGCCGAAGACGTAGCCGAAGACCACCACCATCACCACCGGCACGGTCAGCGATGCGGCCAACAGACCGGGCGAGTGGCGGTAGTTGATCAGCACCCGGAGCATCGAGGACCAGGCGTCCAAGGCCAGCCGGACCGGCGCGGAGAGGGTCGGGCCCGGCACGGAGAGCGCGGGCCGAGCAGCGGACGCGGCCATCAGGCGGCCCTCCCCGGGGCGGATCGGGCGGTGAGCGCGAGGAAGACGTCGTCCAGCGACGGCGGCCGCAGCGCGACGTCCTGCGCGACCACCCCCGCCGCGTCCAACTCCCGCACCAGCCGCGGCAGCAGCACCTCCACACCGGGCCGGGTGACGACCGCGACGGTCCGCTCGACCTGGTCGACCACGACGTCCCCGCTCTCCGCCAGGGCTGCCAGCACCACGGCGGCGGCGCCGAGTCGGCCGGCCTCCGGGAGGGTGACCGCGATCCGGGTGCCGATCGCCGCCTTGAGCCGCTGCGGCGGCCCGGTGGCGATGGCGGCGCCGTGGTCGATCACCACGATGTCGTCGGCGAGCCGGTCGGCCTCCTCCAGGTACTGGGTGGTGAGGAGCACGGTGGTGCCGCCGTCGGCCAACTCCTTGACGCCGGCCCAGATCTCCTGCCGGCTGCGCGGGTCGAGGCCGGTGGTCGGCTCGTCCAGGAAGAGCACCGGCGGGCTGGTCACCAGACTGGCGACGAGGTCGAGGCGGCGCCGCATGCCACCGGAGTAGGTGCGGACGAGGCGGTCGCCGGCCTCGGCGAGGCCGAACCGTTCGAGCAGCTCGCCGGCGCGGGCCCGGGCGGCCCGGGCGCCGAGGTGGTGCAGCCGGCCGAGCAGCTGCAGGTTGTCGCGGCCGGTGATGCCCTCGTCGACGGCGGCGTGCTGCCCGGCCAGCCCGATGCTGCGCCGGACCGCCTCGGCCTCGCGCACCACGTCGTACCCGGCGACCCGGGCGGTGCCGCGGTCGGGGGCGACCAGGGTGGCGAGGACGCGGACGGCGGTGGTCTTGCCCGCACCGTTGGGGCCGAGCAGGCCGCAGACGGTCCCGGCCGGGACGGTGAGGTCGAGGCCGCGCAAGGCCTCGGTGCCTCCGGAGGCGGTTCGGGCGGTGCTCCCGGAGGCGCCTCCGCCGGTGGCTCCGGGCCGGGTGCCGGAGCGGGCTCCGAATCGTTTCGCCACGTCCGTCATCTCGACGGCGGGCCCGCGGGTCGCTGGCATGGCTCTGCCCCTCTGCTAGGTACAGCGTACGTAGAAGCGCGCGCCCACGCATCGTACTACGTACGCCGTACGTATCTAAGATGGGTAACCGAGGTGATCTTCCAGTGCCGTCCAGCAAGCCCCGCGCCGGCTCTTCGTCCGCGCTCCCCGAGCCTCCCGAGGCCCCCGAGCTGATCTGGCTGCGCCCCGAGCGCACCGGCCGCGGCCCGAAGCCGGCCCACAGCCGCGCCTCGATCGCCGCCGCGGCCATCGAGATCGCCGACGCCGAGGGGCTGGACGCCGCGTCCATGCGCCGGGTCGCGGCGGCGCTCGGAGCGGGGACGATGTCGCTCTACAACTACGTGCCGAAGAAGGAGCACCTGCTCGACCTGATGCTCGACGCGGTCGCCGGCGAGTACGACTACAGCGGCCTCGCCCCGACCGGCGACTGCCGCGCGGACCTGCGCCGGCTCGCCCACGCGCAGCTCGCCCTCATGCGGCGCCACCCCTGGCTGCCCGCGCTGGTCATCGCCCGCCCCGGCATCGGCCCCAACGCGCTGCGCTACACCGATCACTTCCTCGCCGTCACCGAACCGAGCGGCCTCGACGGTGGCGCCCGGATGGAGGCGATGTCCCTGTTCAACGGCTTCGTCTGCCAGTACGCCCAGTACGAGCGGACCGGTGCGGCGGGCGCCAAGTGGCAGGGAGAGCTCGTGGGTTACCTCACCAGGGCCGCGGTGAGCGGCGAATACCCCCACCTGGCCGCGGCCTTCGCCACGGCCGGCCCGCCCGCGGACCCGGACACGGCGTTCGACCGTTCACTGCACCGCGTGATCACGGCCGCGCTGACCCCGGTGACGAAGAGCTGACCGCCCGTCCGGGACTCCGGACGGGCGGCACGCGCGCGAGGGCCACCCGGCCGGCGGGGACGCGGGAACCACCGGCGGGCAGGGACGCGGAGACTCCTGGCCGGCGGGACGCGGGAACTACCGGCGGGCGGGCTGCCGACTGCCCGGGACGAGGAACCAGAGCAGCCAGGCCCCGGTGCCCAGCACCAGCATGTTGACGGCCATCGCCACCGGCGCCTCGCCGAATCCCAGCTGGCTCGAACCCAGCCACTGCGCGACGACGACCTTGGTGAGGAAGAAGAGGGCGAGGTTTCCCGCCACGGTGGCCGCCCAGACCGCTGCCGGATGCCACCGGGGGCGGGGCAGGGCGTTCAGGAGGGAGAGCACGGCGGTCACGAGGAGGGCATGGGGCACGAACGCGTCGGGGATGGTGCCCAGGTAGTTCCAGGGCAGTACGGACCCGATGACCCAGATCAGCCCCATACAGCCCACGAACCGCACCAGCATCGCCCCGACCGCGCTCGGGGCCGGGTGCTCGCCGGCCGGTGGCGGCGAGGCCACGGCGGGCGCGGAGGGGATGGGGGGCGTTGTCTGCCCCGCGAACGCGGCAGGCCCGGCCTGCGGCGGAAGCCACGCGCCGCCGGGCGCCGCCTGCGGCATTCCGGGCGACGGCTGCGGGGCCGTCGCCGGCTGCACCGGCCCGTACCACCCGCCCCCGGCCGCATCGGGAGCCGTCGGCGTCGGAACGGCCGCACCCGTCCGCGCCAGCGCGTCCAGCGCCGTCAGGGCCTGTTCCGCCGTGGGCCGCCGCGCCGGGTCCTTGGCCAGCAGCGCGCCCAGGACCGGCGTCAGCCCGCCCGCCCGGACCGGCAGCCGCGGCTCCTTGGTCACCACGGCCACGCACAGCGCGCCGAAGGTGTCCCCGCTGAACGGCGTCTCGCCCTCGACCGCCGCGTACAGCGTCGCCCCGAGCGACCACAGGTCGTTGGCGGCCGCCGCCGGCTTCCCCTCCAGTTGCTCGGGGGCCATGTAGGCGGGCGTGCCGATCACCGCGCCGGTGCGGGTGAGCGCCGTGGTGGCGTCGGCCATGTGCGCGATGCCGAAGTCGGTGAGGATCACCCGGTCGCCCATGAGCAGGACGTTGTCCGGCTTGAGGTCGCGGTGGACGATGCCGGCGGCGTGCGCCTGCTGGAGCGCCTTGACCATCGCCGCGCCGATCTCGGCGACCCGCGCCACCGGCAGCGCGCCGTCGCGGGCGATGGCGGCGGCCAGCGAGATCCCGGTGACGAACTCCATCACGATGACCGGCGCACCTTCGTGCTCGGCGACGTCGTGCACGGTGATGATCCCGGGGTGGTTGAGCCGCGCGGCGGCCCGCGCCTCGCGCAGCACGCGCTGGACGAGCTGCTCGCGCTCGGCGTCGGTGACGCCCTGTGGGAGCAGGACCTCCTTCACGGCGACGTCGCGGCCCAGGGTGGTGTCCCACCCGCGCCAGACCCGCCCCATGCCGCCCTGACCGATCAGCTCCTGGAGCTGGTACCGGCCCCCGATCAGCGCCCCGTTCACCCCTGTCACGGGGCTCACCCTAGCGCCACGCCACCGCGGCGCAGGCTTCACCTCGTCAAATCGTTTCCGGCCGGGGCCCGGTGCCCCGTACGGTGGCCTCGCCGACGATCTCGGCCGCCACAGCAGTACGGCGGCCACGTACCCGATGAAGCGGCCTCGGACCCGACGAGGGCGGCCACCCGCCCGACGGGGTGGACCCGCCCGAGGGACGGCCGGGTGCCCCGACGGGCCGGCCACCCGCTCGGCCGGGCGGCCACCCGGCCGCCGAGGCTGCCACGCACCCCGACGAACAGGACGAGCACCATGCAGCACCACCACGGCTGGGCCGACGAGCGGTTCGGCGCCGTCGCCGACGCGTTCGCACGCAACTACGCCGACTTCCCCGAACTCGGCTCCGCCGTCACGGTGTTCTCCGGCGGCCGCAAGGTGGTCGAGCTGTGGGGCGGCGTCGCGGACGAACGGACCGGCCGGGCGTGGGCGGCCGACACCCTCGTCCCCGTGTTCTCCTGCGCCAAGGGCCTCGTCGCCGTCTCCGCCCACCTGCTCGCCCAGCAGGGCCGGCTGGACCTCGACGCCCCGGTGAGCCGGTACTGGCCCGAGTTCGCGCAGCACGGCAAGGAGGCGATCACCTGCCGGATGGTGCTCGGCCACCGGGCCGGAATCCCGGCCCTGGACGCCGTGCTGAGCTTCGAGGAGATCGCCGCCTGGACGCCGGTCGTCCGGGCGATCGAGGAGCAGAAGCCGCTCTGGGAGCCCGGGACCACCTACGAGTACCACGGCCATGTGCTCGGCTTCCTGATCGGCGAGGTGATCCGCCGGATCACCGGTCTCACCCCCGGCGCGTTCTTCCGCCAGGCGGTCGGCGACCCGCTCGGCCTGGACGCCTGGATCGGCCTGCCCGCCACCGAACTCGGCCGCCTGGCCAGGCTGGTGGAGGCCGAGGGGCGCCGTCCGATGCCCGGGCCGGAGCACCTGCTCACCCGGATCGTGACGATGAACGGTGCGCTGGTCTTCCCCGGCCTGGACGTGCCGCACGGCTGGAACGACCCCGGCCTGCACGCCATCGAGCTGCCCGGCGCGGGTGCCGTCGCCTCCGCCACCGGCCTGGCCGGGCTGTACGCGGCCGCCGTCACCGGCGTCGAAGGAGGCCCGGACGGGAAGGCCGAGCGGCTGCTCTCCCCCGCCACCGTGACCGACGCGCTCCGTGAACTCTCCTCCGGGGCAGGCTTCCTGGGCTTCGACATGGGCGCCCGCTGGGGCTCCGGCGTGCTGCTGGACTCCCCCTCGTTCCGCCCGATGCTCGGCGCCCGGAGCTTCGGCAACGACGGCGCGGGCGGCCAGTTCGCCTTCGGCGACGACGAGTTCGGCGTCGGGTTCGCGTACGTCGCCAACCGCATGATCGGCCACGGCGACGCGCGCGCCAACCGCCTGATCGAGGCGGTCCGCGACAGCCTCGGCGGCTGAGCGGCCGGCGCGCCCCCGCCTCGCCACCACCTCCACGCCCCCGCGAGCCGACCGGCTGATTGACCCACACATCCGCGTCGGAAATGCACCAGTCGGTGGGCCACCCATCCACCTAGGCTCGTTCCCATGACAACCGTTCAGATCCCGCAGCGCATGGACTTCCCCGCCGTCGCCCCCAAGGTCTTCCGGGCCGTCCTGGCCATGGACGCCGCCGCCCGCGAGGGCCTGGACCCGGTGCTGGTCGAGCTGGTGCAGATCCGCACCTCCCAGGTCAACCGCTGCGCCTACTGCATCGACTACCACACCGGTGACGCACGGAAGGCGGGCGAGGCCGAGGACCGCATCTACCAGCTCTCGGCGTGGGAGGAGTCGAGCCTCTACACCGCCAAGGAGCGTGCGGCCCTCGCGCTGGCCGAGGCCGTCACCCTGCTGCCGCAGGGCGTCTCGGACGCGGTGTACGCGGAGGCGGCGGAGCAGTTCGAAGAGAAGGAGCTGGCCCAGCTGATCGCGCTGATCTTCACGGTCAACGCCTGGAACCGGATGAACGTCTCCACCCGCAGGACCCCGGGTGCGGCATAGCCGTACCGGGGGAGGGGGGGGGGGGGGGGGGGGGGGGGGTGCAACTTCTCGTTTTGCCTTACCGGCAGCTGCACAGCCTCCAGAAACCACCACCCTCCTCCGCGGAGGTGCTTTCCCTCCCCCCCGCCGCACGT
>NZ_JBVINN010000001.1:434017-564431 GCF_055579305.1 Kitasatospora sp. NPDC032757
CACCGTCAACGGCTGAAAACTGACGAAACTCCCCCCCCGCAAGGCCCTGGTTTATGGACGGCTGTGCCTGTTGGGGGGTGGTGGCCTGGGGTGCCGCCCACCCCCCTTCGCCGTTTCCGGGGCCCGGAGCCTCGAACTCCCGAGGCCCCAACTGCCCGATCGGGCAGCGTCCTCCGCCCCCTCCGGCACTCGGTGGCGCCGCCATTGACACCCAAAGTTGGTCTAGTCCACCGTAGGGGACAGCGCCACCGCCCCGGCCGGGGCCGTGACCGCAACCCCTCGGCCGGAATCCTGGACTCGCTTGTAAGGCTGCCGAGTTGAAGTACTCGGGCACCCTCACCGCGCACCGCCCGGAACCCCCGCGGCCGCGCGTCCGGCCGCGGCCTCGCCACGCCCCGGGCCGCCCCGGGCCGGCGGCCGCATGCCCCTGACGACCGAACGGAGAACAGGCATGAGCAGAATCTGTCCGGCCCTGCCCACCAACCTGGCCTGCGCAGCCACGATTTCGGCGGTCGGCACGGAGGCGGCGCACGCGGCCGAGCAGTTCGGCGTCGAGGTGCACGCCGAGTCCGCCGACCACCTGGCCCTCCGGCGCGAGCAGCTGCTGGACGAGGCACAGGCCAACGCCGAGTCCTTCGCCCGGCTGATCGAGGCCTGGGGCCCGTTGGTGGCGGCCGCGAGGTGTGCCGGAATCCCGGCCGGAGGGGCCGAGTAGATGACCGACGACATCACCGTGACGGCCGACGACGCCACTTTCCGCCGGCTGGCCGACGCCGACTGGGATGCCGTCGTGGCGCTGGAGTTCGCCGCCTACGCCGCGGACAACCTGTCCGAGGGACGGGCGTCCCTCCAGTCCCGGGGGCGGTCCTCGCCGGACACCTGCTTCGTGGTGGAGCGCCGGGGAGAGGTCATCGGCTACCTGCTGAGCCTGCCCTACCCGCTGTACCGCTGCCCGGACCTCGGCGCGGTCGACGAGGGCGGCACCGAGGCGTCCGAGCCCGCCGCGACCGGGCCCGAGCCCGCGTCCGATCCCGAGCCGCGCAACCTCCACGTGCACGATCTCGTCATCGCCGAGGAGTGGCGCAGCAAGGACGTCGCCCTGCGGTTCATGCGCCACCTCAAGGAGTACGCACGGACCCAGGGGTTCGGGCGGATCTCGATGGTGGCGGTCCGGCGCAGCGACATCCTGCTGGCCATGCTGGGCTACCGCACCCACCGCGAGGTCGCCGTCCCGGAGTGCTACGGCAAGCGCGCGGTCTACATGTCGATGGCGATCTGACAGCCTGCCCGAAACTCGGGGGACGCCGGTTCGATTCGCTCCTAAGCTTCCGATCATGCTTCCCCGACGACTGGCCGCACTGGCCCTCGGCACCCTCGCCCTGGCCACGGCCTGCACCGGCTCGCCGCCCCCCGGTGACGCGCTCGGCTCATCCCCGCCGTCCTCCTCGGCCTCACCCGAGGCGGACGAGTCGGACCCGCCGATCGTGGTCCGCGACCTGACCTCGGCCGAGCTCCAGAACCGTTGGTGGGTCTGGGCCGCGTCGACGGAGTCGGCCCGCAACCCGGTCCTCGACCAGGACGGGCGCCGGTGCGCCCAGGGCCAGAAGGAGGGGATCTGGCTCCTGGCCGGAACGACCGGTGGCGCCGCCGAGCGCTCGTGCACCGTCCCCACCGGGGTCCCGGTCGTGTTCCCGCTCGTCAACCTGATGGGCCCCGCGCACGACTGCCTGGGCTTCATGGATGCGGCCAAGGGCGGTGCAGTCCTCGACGGGAAGGCCCTGACGCCCGAGAAGCTCGACGCGACCCCGATCGACATGTTCACCGCCGCCGGCAACCCGTTCACCGACAAGCGGGACCACTTCCACACCTGGTCGTGCGGTCTCTGGGTGCGCCTGGAGCCGCTCTCACCCGGAAGCCACGAGCTGAGCTTCCACGGCGAGTCGGGCTCGTTCTCCGACTCCGTGGACTACCACCTCACGGTCGCCAAGCCCACCCCCACCGGCGCCGCCTGAGCGGACCGGCCCGATCGGGGCGGGCGGGGGTGGAAGTCGGCCGGTCCGACTTCCACCCCCGTGCGCTCCCGTCCACCCCCGTCCGCGCCGCCGGCTTGCGGGAACTGTCGCCCGCTCAGCCTTGGCGGGGTACCGTCATCGGCACGGTCCGCTCCGACGGAGACGAGGCGTCACATGCCCGACCAACAGCCTGGACGGATATTCGAGACCGCGCGCGAGTTCGCCCGCCGCGACGACTGGGACAACGCGGTCGTCTGGTACCGCCGGGCCGCCGACGCCGGCGTCACCGACGCGATGCTGATCCTCGCGGCCCATCACGCGATGCGCGACGAAATGCGGACGGCCCAGGACTGGTTGAGACGAAACCTGGCCGCCGGCGACGACGACCGGGAGGGCGTGGCCGGGTACCTCCGGGGCGCCATCGCCGCGCACTTCGCGAAGAGCCCCGCCGACGCCCGGCTCTGGGAGACGCGGATCCGGACCAGCGTCGGCTATCCGACGCCGAACGATCCGCTCAAGGTCCGGCAGGACGCCGTGGCGGTCGTGTTCGGACTTCTGGTGGAGGGCATCGATCCTCCCGGCGGCCCGGCGCATGCGGGCGGTTCGGCGAGCAGCACGGCGGGTGCTTCGGGAGGCTGTCTGCTGGCCGTGCTCGCCGTCGGCTTCCTGCCCGCCCTGTTCGCCGTCCTCCTCGCCGTACGCGGCGGCGCCTGACCCTCGCACCGCCTGGCGCTCGCGCTGTCTGACCCTCGCGCTGTCTGCCCCGGCCTCAATTCGCTTTCACACCAGGCTCACCGAGGGCTACTGTTCGAGGCCGGCGAGCAACCCACGAGGAGTCGAGACATGCCCGGCCGTCCGAGCACGCGTTGACGTCGTAGGCCGTGATCGGCCCGTCATCGAGTGCTGCCCTTGATTGCGCGGCACAGCGAGCCTTCCCCCACCTGAACCGTCGGTGCGCCCATCGGTGCGCGCCCGTCGGTACGGGCCTGCCGGGCGCCGGGTGGGGGCCTTGTTCTCGGCAACCCGAGGGGTCCCTGTGCCGTTCGCTTCCTCCGTCGTATCCGATGCGGGCCGGCCCGCGCCGCCGGGCCTCTGGCGGGACGGTGACTTCCGCCGGTTCTGGGTGGGCCAGACGCTGTCCCAACTCGGCGAGCACACGGGCCTGGTGGTCCTGCCGCTGATCGCCGTCGTCTCGCTCGACGCGGACGCCGACCAGGTGGGCACCCTCCGCGCGGTGGGGCAGGCGCCGACTCTGTTGCTCTCGCTCTTCGTCGGCGCCTGGGTGGACGGGTGGCGGACCCGGACCGTCATGGTGCTGGCGGACCTCGGCCGGGCCCTGGCACTGGGCGGGGCCGCCGTGGCCGGCCTCCTCGGCGGACTCGGCCTCCCGGCGCTGCTCGCGGTGGCCCTTGTCGTCGGCGCCCTGTCCGTGTTCTTCGACGTGGCGTACCAGGCATCGCTCGTCCGGCTGGTGAAACGTGATCAGCTCGTGCGAGCCAACAGTGCAGTGGAGAGCAGCCGCTCCGCCGCACAGATCGGCGGGCCTGCTCTCGGCGGAGCACTGGTGTCCCTGCTGTCGGCACCGATCGCCGCCGCGTCCGGCGCGCTGTTCTTCGTGCTGTCGGTCCTGTCGATCCGCCGGATCCGCAGCATCGAATCGGCCCCGGAGCGATCGGACCGCCCCTCCCCGGTCCGGCGGCAGATCCAGGAGGGGCTGCGCTTCGTCGGCGGCAACACCTCACTGCGGGCGGTGGGCCTCGCCTCGGCCGCCTTCCAGTTCTCCTTCGCGGCGATGATGACCGTCTACCTGCTCTTCCTTCCGCGGGACCTCCACCTGTCGGGCGCCGCCGTCGGTCTGGCGCTCGCGGCGACGGGGCCGGGCGCACTCCTGGGCTCGCTGCTCGCCGCCCGTCTTCCGAGCCGGTTCGGTCACGGCCCGGTGCTCGTGTTCGCGGCAGTGCTCGGTGACGGCGCCATGCTCTCTGTACCTGCCCTGCACGGCCCCTCCGTCGTCACGATCCCCGTACTCGTGGCGGTCAACCTCGTGTTCGCAGCCTGCGGCCAGCTGGTGAACGTCACGGTCATGGCCGTCCGGCAGGCCGTCACCCCCGACGGGATGCAGGGCCGCGTGGCCGCGACGATCACGTTTGCCGGCATGGGCCTGACCCCGTTCGGCTCGCTGCTCGGCGGGCTTCTCGCGGAGGAGTGGGGGCTGCGCGGCAGCCTCCTGGTGACGGCCGCCGGCATGCTGCTGTCGCCCGTGCTGATGGCCCTGTCCCCGCTGGCCCGCCTGGGGAGGACGCTTCCGCTCCCGTCTCGAGAGGCGCCGGCGGCCGACGGGCGCCTCGGCACTACAGGTGCGACCCGCAACCGTGACGCCGGGACGGCTCAGCGTGCCCGGCAGTGACACAGGGGCGCGCACCCGGCGATTCACGCCCCTCGTGCGCGCCTCACCCCAGGACGCGCGGCACGGTCACCCGTACCCATTCCTCCGGCTGGGACAGATGCGGAGCGTGACCGGCACCCTCGTACAGGTGCCGTTCCGCCTTCGGCAGCGCGAGGTCGACCAAGTCCAGCACCTCGCCGTACATCGGCGCACTGTCGTCGCTCTGGGTGAGCAGTGCGGGCTCGGTGTAGTGGGCAAGGGCGGCGAGGTCGAGGTCCAGCGCGTCCGGGTCGCGCAGCTCGTCCAGGTACGTCGGCGCGTTGCGGATGTAGGTGTGCCGGATCGGCGCCGGCAGCTGCGCCCACGCCCCCGGCCCGAACGCCAGGGTCTCCACGAACAGCTCGGCCGCGGCGGCCGACTCCGCCTGCTCCAGCAGCTCCCGGACGGCCGCGATCCGCCCGGCGAACGCCGTCCCGATGGGCCGCAGCTCGGGATCGGCCAGCAGCATCCCCGCCCCCGGCGGCTCGTGCACGGCCACGCCGCGCAGCAGGTCGGGGCGGGCGGCCGCCAGGCGGAGCGTGATCAGCGAGCCGTACGAGTCCCCGCAGACGAAGGCGGGGGCGAGGCCGAGCCCCTGGATCAACGCGGCCAGGTCGGCCGCGTCCTCGTACACCGAACCCTGGGTGAGCAGGTCCTCGCTGCGGCTGTGCCCGCGCCGGTCGTACGCGACGACGGTGGCCTGCTCGGCCAGTCCGGGCACCACCCGTGCCCAGTTGTCGGCATCGCTCCAGGACCCGTGGACCAGCACCACGCCCGGCCCGGACCCCCGGGCCTCGTAGTACAACGACACCCCGTTCACCCTGATCTCGGCCATCGCGAGCCTCCCGACCGCAGTCGCGCTCCAGCCCCTCCCCACCAGCCTGACACAACCTGATCGGGCCCGGTCAGATCAGCGGACCGAACACCCCGCGGTCCCAGTGCCCCAACCACGAGCCGGTGACGGACGGCAACTCCTGCCCCTCGGTGGACTCGTCGTAGGGGAGCACGGCCGTCGGCGCGAACCAGCCCTCGCCGGGGTCGATGCGCAGGCGCAGGACGTTCAGAGGACGGCGGAGCGTGACGAAGAGCCGCAGGTCGGCGGTGCGGGGGTGGTGGTCCTCGTAGCGGTCGTGGACGGTGCGGCAGATCGACTTGATGTCGGTGTCGGAGAGGAGGAGGTACCGGCTGCCCGGCCCGAGGTTGACGCAGACCCGCCGGCGGGCGGTCTCCCGGGCGGCGTACGGGAGGTTCTGGTGGTTGTCGACGTGCAGCCCGGGGCGCAGCCCGGTGACGGGGTCGACGTGCGTGAGCAGTTGTCCGGGGTCGTCGTGGGTATCACCGAGGGTGACCGGGGTCGGGTCACCCAGGGTGTGCACGAGGGCGGCGAGGGTGTGGAGGTCGAAGACGGTGTCGGGGACGCGGAACAGCTCGATCAGGCCGCTGTCCCTGGTGAAGATGCTGGGCGCGAACCGCTCGGGATACCCGTCCGGGAGGGGCTTCCAGTCGCCGTCGGGGACGACGACGGTGGTCTCGTAGCCGGGTTCGAGGGTGAGGCGGCGGACGCCGCCGATCTCGCAGCGCTCGTAGACGGCCGCGGGGTCACGGAAGGCGATGGCAGCGGGGTGCATGGGGGCTTGCTCCTTGGTGCGGAGAGTGTGGAAACCGGGTGACCTTCGCCTGCGCGTGATCGCGCCCGGTGGTGATGCGGGGTTGCTTCAACTGGCGAGCGGGGGCTGCTGATTGGCGGCATCCAGCAGGACGCGCACCCAGACGCGCTTGCCGGCGCCCCGGCGGACGACCACCCCGAAGTCGAGGGCGAGGTCGCGGACAAGCTCGATCCCGCGACCGCCCTCGTTGAAACGGCGCGGACGCCGCTCCTGGAGCGGCAGGTCGAAGCGCGAGTCCCAGACTTCGAGGCGACAGTCACCGCCGAACTCCTGGAGGCAGAGCCGGACTTCACCCTGCCCCTGACAGGCGTGGACGACGGCGTTGGTCACGAGCTCGGAGGTGATGAGGACGAGGTCGTCGACGCGCTCGCCCTCCCAGCCCCAGGCGGCGAGTTGGTCGCGGATGTGGCGGCGGGCGGTACGGACCGAGCTGGAGTGCTCGGTGAGGGTGGCCTCCCAGGTACGGAGGGCGGGTGTGCGCAAAGTGGACATAGTTCACCCCTTCGCATCTAGACGCTCCATCAGGAGCGTGTTCGTGCGGTCACGTTGAGTGTGGGGCATGCGAAATCGAACCTGCAACAGCAATGCTCGAAGAAATTAATTGATCTTGAATCGGACTTGAGTCCTCGCCCGCCATCTGGCGAGACTGGTCGTCCACACCCGGAGGGAGGGGCGCCACTTGAGCAAGGACCTGTCAGCGATCCGGCAGATCCGCCTCGGCGACGAACTGCGCGCCTGGCGGCTGGAGAACAACAAGACACTCATCGACGTGACGGCCGGCCTGAAGGGCTGGAGTCCCGGTCGGCTCAGCAGGATCGAACGCGCCCAGCAGCCGATCAGCGCAGCCGACCTGGCCACGCTGCTCGATCACGCCGGCGTCGCGGGTCAGGAACGGGAGGACCTTGAGAACCTTCTGGGAAACGCCCCTACCAAACAATGGTGGCGCGACCTCGACTACGCCGAGGCGATCACGCCGGCCTTCGCGGAATACCTCGCACTCGAAGCCGATGCCTCGCACATACTCAACTACTTCCCCTCCGCGTTTCCCGGCCTGGTCCAGACCGAGGGGTACGCGAAGGAGATGATCGCCGCCGGCTTGGACTCTCCCAACGAGGAACGTGTCGAGGCGGGGGCGGAGGTCCGCATCCTGCGCCAGCGTCGGCTGACCCAGGAGCCGGCACTCACCTTCGAGGCCTACTTCGGCGAGGTCGCGCTGCTCGTGGCCGGCGACGGTACCGTGTTGGTCGAACAGATCCGGCATGCCATCAAGGTCGCCCAGTTCGCCAACGTCACGCTGGGAATGGTGCCACTGAGTGCCGGACGGCCTGGCATTCTGTCGTCCGGAATCACCCTGATGCGCTTCCCCGATGATCCCGAAAACGGCTTCGCCTTCATCGAGGCAGTCGGCGGTATGCTCCCGCGTAGAACGGGACGCGACGTACGACGAGCCGAGCGAGCGCTCGCCCGGGTGAAGCGGTGCGCCCTGTCCCCACAGGACACCATCGCTGCCCTTGAACGCAAGTTGGAAGAGCTGACGTGAGCGAGAAGCAGGATCCCTACGACCACAACCCCGCCGACGCCACCTGGACCAAGTCCCCCTTCTCCGGTGACGGCAACGGCGACTGCGTGATCATTGCCCGCTTCCCCAACGGCGACGTCTGGCTCGGCGACGACAAGCACCCCGACCGCCCCCACCTCGCCTTCGACCAGGCCGAGTGGACCGCCTTCGTGAAGGCCATCGAGACCCGCTCCCCCGACTTCACCGCTTGAGTGCCAACGGCCCTGCCCACCATTGGGGCAGGGCCCAAGGCCCTCTACCGCGACCGCAACGTGCGTGAACGATTCTTCGCGCGCCTCAAGCAGTTCCGCGCGATCGCCACGAGACTCGACAGGCTCGCCGACCGCTACCGCGCCGGAGTCGTCAGGTCTCCGCTCCGCGACTCTAGCGGCAGACCTCGTGCTGCTGCTCGGCCGCGACCTTCCCGGCCAGGGAACCCAGCGCCTTGGTGAGGGCATCCCGGTCGGCGTTCGCCTTGAAGAACATACCGGTGTCCGCGATGACCGACACGATGAACGCCCGGGAGTGGTCGCCGGCACAGTACTCCGTCACTCCGGCGCCCGGCCCCGAGGCCAGGACGCCCCGGCCGATCAGGTCCTTCGTGGTCGCATGGCCCTCCTCCTCCGGGCCTTCGGGATCGACACCGAGCAGGGAGAAACTGAGCACTTGCTCCCCGTCGACCGAGATCTGGCAGGACACCTTGCCGGCGTCCACCTCGCGCTGCTCGGTGCCGGGGCGCCCCTTGGGCAGCAGGGCGCCGAGCGGGGTCCCGTCGGCCCGCTCAAACCCGCACAGCGTCTGCTTCAGCCCCTGCTCGTCACCGCCCCCGAACAGCAGCACGGATCCGACCGCGACCGCTGCCACCGCAACCACCGCCCCACCGAACAGCCAGAGCCGGCGGCGGCTCCGCCCACCCCCCGGGCCGGAGATCGTCTCGGTCGGTACCGGCGCCTCGGCAGCTGCCTGAGTGTCCGTCATGGCTAGTCCCCCTGTGGATGTTGTCCTGATCGACGCAAGAGCGTATCGGGGAACGACGGATTCGATCAGCGCAATTTCGTCACGTTCATCGGCAGACGGGCACCAAGACCTGTCTGACAAGCCGACCGCCGTCGCTCCCTGGCCTCGGCGCCGCCCATCCCCACCCCGTCACACAAGCGTGGAGGCCCTGCCCCACGGCAGGGCCTCCACGCCAACGACCTACCGCAGGGACCACCCGTTCGACGGCTGGTCGAGCCAAGCCCAGTGCCGGCCCTCAGGGGTGACGGAGACGCCGAACCGGCTGGGCCCGGGGCGGCCGCTGTCCGTCCACCACCCATATGCCGCCTCGACCTCGTCCCAGAGCCGGCGCGGCCCGTGCTGGTAGACCGTGAACAGGTCCTCCGCGCTCCCGTCGTGGTCCACTGCTGCCCACGAGCACGCGTCCGTAGTGGCGATCCACAACCGGTCCGCCACCCCTTCCACCGGAACGTCCTCCCAGGTGTGCCAGACATCGCCGAGGCGGTGCCCGATGGCGAACGCCGCCTCTCCCCCCACCACCGCACGGCGGGGCAGCGTCGTCGTGGACTCGGCGGCCCGGTGATCGTCCTTCACCACGTCCCGGTAGATCCCCAGATGAGTACGTTGGGTGCGCATCAGCATGAACGCACTGTCCGGGCTGTACCGGCCGACCGCCGTCCCGTCGTCGCCGACCGCCAGGCGCAGAAGCCCCCAGTGTGCCCAGGGGTTGTCCCACGGGGTGAGGATCACACCGCCCGGCCTCGTCTGGCCGATCCACGCTGCCGGGATCCTCTGAACCGCGCAGGTGGCCACCACCCGGTCGTAGGGGGCATGCCGACCCCACCCCAAAGCCCCGTCTCCGTAGACGACCTCCGGGCCGAACCCGGCTTCCCTCAGGACGGCGCGGGCCCGCACCGTCAGGGAAAGGTCGAGCTCGATCGTCGTCACGTTCGCGTCGCCGAGCCGGTGCGACATCAGGGCGCTCGTCCAGCCGGTGCCGGTGCCGATCTCCAACACCTTCATACCCGGCTGGAGTTCGAGCATCTCAAGCATCCGGAACACGATCGACGGCGCCGAGGACGAGGACGACGGCCACGCGTCGGCCAGATCGTCGGGCACCGCGCCGTCGTTCAGCTGCGTCACCACGGGCTCGTCGTAACCAGCGGCAGCGAACCACTGGTCGGGGCTGCCCCGGCGGTCGCACGGCCGGTAGCCGTCGCCGTCGTCCAGCCAGACCAACTCGGGCAGGAAGCAGTGTCGAGGTGCCGCTTCGGCGGCCTTCGTCCACTCGGGGGCCACGTCGTGGCCGAGGGTGTCGCGAACGGCCTGGAGCAGGCCACGCATGGCGGCCTGCTCCGGGGTGTGCCGGTGCCTCTTCACCGTGAGGTCACTTCCGGTGCTTCGGGTCAGGGGTGGGACCGCTGCCGTCCTTCGAGGGGGAAGGTCCGATCACCGGCCCTCCCGGTTTGGCGTGGCCGCCACCCTTGCCGTCGTTCGGACCGCCCTTGTTGTGGTCGCCCATCAGGGTCGTCCACTTCGTGAAGGTGGTCGTCGCACACCTGACCGCGCCGCTCGCCGGGACCATGGGTCCCGGCCCGGGCGGCGCCGGCGGCTGAGGGGTGGGTGGCCGCGGGGTCGTGAGCGTTGTCATGCCGCTGCTCCTCCTGGTTGTCGCGAGCCGTGCGGTCGACCCGTGTGACCGGCCGCGTCACGGAGGCGTCACATCGGGTGACCAACCACACCGTAGAGAGCACCGGAAAGCGCCCTCAACGAAGTTGCGAAGGATTGCGCAACTTCATCCGAGCGCGGTGTGCGGCTCGTTGCAGCCAGCGCCCCTCCGCGCCCCCGTGCGCCCTTGACCGGGGCTCCGCCAGGCCCAGGAGGCGGTTCGCCCGCTCTACGAGCGCACCCGGTGCTTTCGCGCGTACTCGTCCTGGCTGCTGCCCGGCATCGTCCAGACCTGCGCCTACACGACGGCGATCCTCTCCGCGATCCGTGACCGGCGCGGCCTGGTCGACGACGTCTCCGCCGCCGTGGACGAGCGCATGGCGCGCCAGCACATCCTGACTGACGGCGCCCACCGCTTCGCCCTCCTGATCGAGGAGAGTGTCCTGCGCAACGGCCTGGGTGGCCGGGAGGTCATGCGCGAGCAGTTGCACCACCTCATGGTCGTAGGCAGGCGCCCGAACGTCAGCCTCGGAGTGCTCCCCATGCAGCCGGCCCGCGACAAGGCGTGGCCCGTCGAGGGCTTCTGGATCTACGACACCACGCAGGTCAGTGTCGAGCTGGTCTCCGGATACCTCACGATCACCCAACCGAGCGAAGTAGCCATGTATGGAAGCGTGTTCGCCGAGTTGGGCGAACACGCCGTCCGCGGGCCCGAGGCTCGCGCACTGATCACGGCGGCGATCGACGCTCTCGGGTGAGATCACGCAATCGACCGCAATCGCGTTGGGCGGTGGATCGACCACTCACTACCGTCGTTGAACATCAGCCACCACTGTGGGGCGACTCCCTGCCCCAAGCCGACGTCGCCATCGCGCCGAACCCTCCGCCACATTCGGAACGAGCGCCTTGTCCACCACGGCCGAGAGGCCCCGCATGACCACCGACACCGCCGCCGCCCGCTTCGACCTCGCCCCCGCCGACCTCCGCATCGCCATCGCCGGTGGGCGGCTCTCGCTCACCCCTACAACAGCCTGGCCTTCCTGCCAACGCGCGCTGCCGACGGTGCTGCTCGCGCCGGCGCAGGACAGGCCGACCTCCGGCGAACTCGCCGCCGCACTGGCCGCTCTGTGACGGCCACCTCGGAATCACCCGGCTGAACTCGGCGGCGGAGCTGCTCCAAGGGGCGCGCCGAAGCGCAGTGGCCGTGGGCGTACGCCACCACTGGCGGCAGCCCCGGAGGAGCCCGTCCGGCTGACCGCACCTGCGTGCGCCTGCCCGCCGGCCGCCGAGTCGTCCGCGCTCGCCCGACTCTCGACGCCTCGTGCGAGCGGCGAGCCACGTCTCAGCGCAGTGCGGCAGCCAGGGCCGTGGTCCAGGCCGTGGTGGTGCGGCGGGCGAGCGAGCTGGTGGGGGCGTAGCCCTCGAAGAGGTGGAACGCGCCCGGCACGTGATGGATCTCGGTGGGGACGCCGGCGGTAATGAGCCGTCGCGCGTAGTCCAGGCCCTGGTCGCGCAGCGGGTCCTGCTCGCAGACCACGAGGTAGGTGGGCGGCAGGCCGGCCAGGCTCGTTGCCCGGGCCGGGGCTGCGTACTGGTCGGCCGGCCTCGACCCCAGATACAGCGGCCACATTCCGCGCACTGCTCGCCCGTCGATCACTCGGCCGTCGCTGACCGAGTCGACCGACGGCTGGTCGCACCGGTCGTCCACGGTGGGGACGAGGAGCAGTTGGTAGGCGAGGGCGGGGCCACCACGGTCCCGGGACGCCAGGGCGGTCGCTGCGGCGAGTGCCCCGCCGGCCGAGCGCCCGGAGACGGCGATCCGGTTCGGGTCCGCGCCGAGAGTGTCGGCGTTGGCGGCAGTCCACTGCAGTGCGGCGTAGCAGTCGTCGAAGGCGGCGGGGTAGGGGTGTTCGGGGGCGAGGCGGTAGTCCACCGAGACGACGACGGCGTCGGCGGCGAGGCAGATGTCGCGGCAGTTGGTGTCACCGGTGTCCAGATCGCCGGAGATGAACGCGCCGCCGTGGAAGTACATCACAGCGGGGCGGGTCGACGTCGTCTCACCGGTGGGCCGGTACAGGCGGACCTGCAGGTCGCCCGCCGGGCCGGGGATGGCGAGGTGCTCGACGACCAGGCGGGGGTCCACGAGCGGGGGTTTGGCGGCCAGCACGCTGCGCAGGTGGGCCCGGGTGGCCGGCGGATCGGCCAGCGGGTCGAACTCCGGCAGCGTGGCCAGGACGTCGACCAGCTCGAGGTGCACGTTCATCGGCTCCCAATCATCTCATTGCGACCATCTCAATGGAACTAACCTATAGTCTCATTGAGACGGTTGCAATGGCGTATCTGGTCGACCGCTGGGTCGACCATCGGGTCGACCGGAGGACGGGATGATGGACGAGCTGACGCCCTCGCAGTACGTGGTGCTCGGGCTGATCGCCCGCAACGGCCCGATGACGCCGTACGAGCTGAAGACGCGGGTCGAGCAGAGCATCGACAACTACTGGCCGATCCCGCACGCCCAGCTCTACCGAGACCCGCCCAAGCTGGCAGAACTCGGCCTGCTGACCGAGCACGCCGAGGAACACGGCCGGCGACGCCGCGTCTTCCACCTCACCGACGCCGGGCGCGAGGCCCTGCACCGCTGGCTGGCCGATCCGACCACACCCCCGCCGGAGACCCGCAACCCTTCGCTGCTCAAACTCACCTTCACCGACCTCGCCTCCCCGGCCGAGGTCGCCGTGCTGGCCCTGACCCAGGCCGCCCGGCACCGGAAATGGGCCGACGACTACCGCCGGCGACTCGCCGACCTGGACCCAGCGGATCCGGCCAGTCCATCCCGGGCCCGCCTGCTCGACCTCGGCGTCCGGCACGAGCAGAACTACGTCGACTTCTGGGAGACCCTGGCAGCCGAGTACGCCTGAACCCGGGTTGTCGCTGCTTTCTTGGCGTGTCTCACATTCCTCAACTCCCGTTGGTGGGGTGTGGGGTTAGCAGTTGCTGAGGGGCGTGTCCGGGACCTACCGTCCCGGCGCATGTTGGTGCACTTCTTCTCTGCGGAGGGCTGGCAGTCCTGGGGGCTCGATGGCGAGCCGTTGATCCCCGAGCGGATGCCGGTGCTGTTCGACGACGACTTCCTGTTCGAGGACGAGGCCGGCCCGCGGGCGACGCGGGCGGTGAACACCTGGCTTCGTACGCTGCCGTCGAGTGGGGCGCCGTCGCCGAATTCGTGGCGGGCGTACGCGCTGGCGGCGAGGGACTGGCTGATGCATCTACGGCGGCACCGTGTCGCGGTGTTCGGTACACGGCGGGAGCTGGTGGCCGCGCTCGGTACGTACGCGGACCGCCGGCTGTCGGGGCCGTTGGACGAGAGGCTGGAGTCCTCGTCGTGGGAGTTGCAGGTCACAGCGCTGAGCCGGTTCTACGACTGGGCTGAGGACGAGGGTCTGGCTTCTGCGGTGCCGTTCACGGTGGGCACCGGCAGGCGGATGGTCGAGGGCCGGCTGGTGGAGACGGGGCGGAAATACCGCACGACGTGGATCGACTACGCCTCGCTGGCGGCGGTGCACTCCTACATCGCACTGGACAGGGAGATGTCGCAAGGATCTTGGCGGCCAAGGAGGCCGCTGGTGGTGGAGGCGGCGGACTTCCACGGCGGCCGGGTCAACGGCCGGGCACACGCTGGGCAGCACTTCGGCCGGAGGAACGGCTGCGGCTGGTCGGCCCGGAGGGCGGCTCGCTGCTGCTGGCGCTGAGCTACGACGGGCGGCCCTTCGTGGACTGGGGCACGCTGTTTCGCCGCACGGCCCGCCGGATCCGCGAACGCTTCGAGCCTCGGTTTCCCGATGTCGCGCCGCACCGGTGCCGGCACACCTTCGCGATGGCGACCCTGGAGAAGCTGGTCGAGGGCCACTACCGGCAGGCCGCCCAGCTCGCCGCGGCGACGCAGATGCCTCCGGTCTCGCGCTCTACCTACTGAAAGCCGATCCGCTGCTGATCCTGCGGGACCTGCTGGGGCACTCCAGCGTGGTCACCACGGAGATTTACCTCAAGCGCCTGGATGTCCACTGGATCTATCGCGCGGCCTGGGAGAACGGCCGCGACGTCACCGATGCGGCCGCGTTCGCCGAGGCCGATGCCGAGTTCGCCGAGGAGTTCTGATGCCGGCCGAAGTCCTGCGCGATCCGCTCGCACTGAAGCTGTCCCTTCCCGGCGAGGCGGCGACGGTCATCGTCATCGGTGACCTGCCCAACCCCCGGCTGGCGGCCGATCTGACCGAGGGCCTGGCGGCTGCAGTCCATCCCGACGGGCCGCTCGCCAAGCTGACCACGGTGAAGAGCTTCACCTACAACCTGCGCCGGATGGTCCGCGAACTGGCCGATGACGGCTTCACGGGCTCCGCGGCCGATCTGACTAGGGCGGTGCTCGGCGCGTTCTGGCTGCGGTCGCACTACCTGGTCGAATACCGAACGCGCACGATCCTGCGCGCTTTCGATGCCCGGCACCGGGTGCTTCCCGAACCGGTGCGGCAGATGGTGTTCGGCACGAACTACAAGCGCCCCGCCGTCAAGGGTCCGCTGCCGCCCTACGCGCCGACCGAGTCGAACCGGCTGATCAACCTCTGCAAGCAGGAGGTACGCCGCCTGGGGAACGAACAGAAGGGAATGATCGCCCTCGCTGAAAGGGGCCAGGATCCGGCGGTCGGCGGTTGGAGCAGGGCGAACGGGGCCTGGCTGATGCTTCGGATGGGGCCGGTGACGAGGACGGAGGCCGCCGCCCATCTGGGCATCACGCCGGATGTGTTCACCAAGTGCCACCGGGGCATCGAGGGCGTCCGGGCCGGGCTGTTCCCGTCCCACAGGGACGCTATTACCTTCATGTTGCTGCTGGCGGCCTGGACCGGCATCGTCCCGGACGGGCTGGCCGGCCTGGATGTGTCCGGGATCCGCTGGGCCGGCAGGCAGGCGACGCTGCTGTCCTACACCAAGGGCCGCACTGCGGACGAGAGCCTGGTGCTGTCGCCGCGGGCATCGCTGCTGCTGGAGCAGTGGCTCCAGCACAGCGCCCTGCTGCGCGGGCATGCCCCGGACGGGCTGGCCGGCGATGTGTGGCTGGTGAAGCGGCAGGGCCGGTGCTCCCGCGCCGCCTTCGAGGAATACATGATGCGCGGGTGGGTCAAGGCCCACGACCTGCGCAGTGATGACGGCCACCCGTTGCGCATCGACCGCCGGCGGCTGAGGACGACGTTCATCGCCCAGCGCGGTCACCGGCAGTCGCCGGAGGTCGAGGGCGATCACTACCTGTCGGCCGCGACCCCGGCACAGAAGGCGGTGGTCGAGGACATCGCCCGGGACGCGCAGCGCGATCTGCTGCGGCGCGCCCTTCAGGGTCTGCTGCGGCCCAGTGGGCACCGCGATATCGGCGGGGCACTCCTGGTCCAGGCCCGCCGGCTGCTGGCCGGGCAGCTCCCGCCCGGCGGCGCCTGCGACGTCAAGACGCTCGCCCGTGAGGCGGGCATCTCCCGCGCGTCCCTCTACCGGACCTGGGGCCACCTCAAGGACGAGTTCGAGAAGCGAAGGGCAGCCGCCTCGGCGGCAGGCCAGCAGCCCGACCCACGCGAGGCCCGCATCGCACGGCTGCGGGACCTCAACCAGCGGATCACCGGCAAACTTGCCCGCCCCCACACCGAACTCACCCAGCTCAAGGAGCGCCACCAGCTCCTCCTGTCGGTTTTGGCCGCCAAGGACGACGAAGTCCAGAGGCTTCGCCGCCAGCTCAGTACACCCGTCACGGTCCCCGATCAAAGGCAGGGGGACGGCGCCACAGGCGTCGTCCCCCTGCCCCGCCGCTGATGTCACACCGGCGTGATCAGCAGAGCTGAGCTCAGTCGTTATAGCCATGCACGTCGAGCATGAACTCGTCGCCGTGGACCTCGACCCCGAATCGAGTGAGCTTCGCGCAGACCTGGCAGTCCTCCATGTATTCCTGATCGCCCACCGACAGGTCGACCGTTATCTCGATCACTTCCTCGCAGTAGGGGCAGATATAGAATGCAGTTTCGAGCGCCATGGCAACCTCCGCAGTAGTTGTGCCACTTCGTTGGACAGCTTGGTGTCCCGGACCACGGATGATCTTAGGATCGAGACCGGCGCAGCGAACGAGAAGCACCAACAAACCAACCGCAGGCAGTCATCCAGCCTCGCAGCCACGGCGAAGAAGGCGCGGGTCACAGCCAACACGGCTATGCCCACCGCCAGACCAGGCAAGGACATCCGCAGCGACAGAACGACCCAGACCAACGTCAGCGTCACGCCCATCACCAGGTGGTACTGGGCAACATGGCGCAGGCACGAACCCCAGCCCCGCCGAGGGCTGACACACTCGGCGATCTCTGCCTCCGTCGGCGCCGCCTTCCCCGCGGCCGGCTGGTCGGTCTGCCCAATATCGTGGTCCGCGAGGTTGTGAGCAACAGCGACCACGGCCCACACCGAGCCGAACGTCGCCAAGGTGGCGACTCATCGACGGAGGCCATCAGCGACCGCCCTCAAGAGCGAATCGCGAAGCGAGAGCGTGACGCCGCACGACCGCGACACCGTGGCCTGCAACGGGATGCTGCTGCCCTCGGTCGAGAGCCTCGGGACCGAGACACTTGACATAGTGGACACGGTCCTTGCCGCGTTAACCCAGTGATCCGCCATCGGAGCCGGGCGGACGCACCAACCGACGGCCCGGCCCCAGTGCCGACCGAGTGCTCCCGGACGGGTCCTCACAGGTTCGGCGGACTGGCAAGCTGTCATGGTCGGGCTGCCGCGGGGCGGTCCTCGGACAGGGGGAGGTCCCGTGACGGGCACCGGACGAATGCCGTCGGAGCACGGCCCTGACGGGACAGCCCGGCAGGCACCTCCCTTCGACCCGGAACTGCGGGCCGTACTGGCCGCCACGGGAGCGGAGGCGTGGGAACCGCTCACCCCGGAGAACCTGGCGGCCCGGCAGGAGCAGGATGTCGCGACCCGGCCCAGGCCGACGGTCCGGGAGCTCCGGGCCGACGGCCGCTTCGAGGTGGCGGAGCTGCGTGCACCGGGAGGGCCGGGCGGGCACGACGTCACGCTCGTCAGCGCACGGCCTGCCGGCATCACCGGGCCGCTGCCGCTCCTGTACTACATGCACGGCGGTGGAATGGTCATGGGCAACGCGTGGTCCGTCCTTCCGCAGACGCTTCACGAATGGGCTCTCCCGCTGCAACTCGCCGTCGTCTCCGTCGAGTACCGACTGGCGCCGCAGGTGCGCTACCCCGGCGCCGTGGAGGACTGTTACGCCGGGCTCACCTGGGTGGCCGACCGGGCGGCGGAACTGGGATTCGACGCGGACCGCATCGTCCTGGGAGGGAAGAGCGCCGGCGGCGGACTCGCCGCAGCACTCGCCCTGCTGACCCGCGACCGCGGCGGGCCCGTTCCGATCGGTCAGCTGCTGCTGAGCCCGATGCTCGACGACCGCGACAACACCTTCTCCAGCCACCAGATGGCCGGCATCGACACCTGGGACCGGACCTCCAACGCGGCCGCCTGGCAGGCCCTGCTGGGCGAACGGTACGGCGCCGCGGACCTGCCGCCCTACGCGGCCCCCGCCCGGGCCACGGACCTGTCCGGGCTGCCTGCGGCCTTCCTGGAGGTCGGGTCGGCCGAGAGCTTCAGGGACGAGGCCGTCGCCTACGCCAACGCGCTCTGGCAGGCCGGCGGCGCGGCCGAACTGCACGTATGGCCGGGCGCCTTCCACGGATTCGACAGCCTCGCGCCGCAGGCCGTCCTCACCCGGGACGCCCGCGACGCGCGCACGCGCTGGCTCCGGCGGATCCTCGGACGATGAGCCTTCCCCGGCGCGGCGGCCACTGACGCGGCGGCCACGACCAGGACGCGCACCCGGACGGGCACCGTGGGACGAAACCCGGCGCTTCCGCCCTCACGGCACCACTGTTGGCTGCCAGGTGCAGGGCCTGGAATGATCCCTCCGACCACCGACCGCATCGAAGACAGGGGGAGACCATGGAGGTTGCGGAGTATCTGCGGGAGACGGACGAGCGGGCGTGGCGTCGCGCCAACCGCGTCCAGCACTGGGTGGTCAACACGCTCGGGCTCCTGACGGTCGTCGGATGGATCTGGGCGATCGGCATGGCCTTCCTCCCTGCCACCGCGGGGACCAACGGCCGCATCGAGTGCGGCTCCCCGGTACTCGCCGACGCCTCCTCGGCGACGTACTCCCGCGACCGGTGCGCCCGCGTCGTGGACGACCGCGTCCGCAGCGCCGTCGGCCTCACCGTCGTCACGCTCCCGCTCTCCGCCGCGTGGATCTGGGGCGCGCTCAACCTCCGCCTCCAGCGCCTCCAGGACAAGGACGCCTCCCGGTAGTACGGCCGGCACGTACCCACCGCCGGAGCAGGAAGTCACCCCCGTCGACTTCCTGCTCCGTGCCCTCGGCCCCGGACGGACGAACCCCGCTCGCCCCGCCTCCCTCCGCCGCCTCGCCAACGCACCCCACGGGGCATGACTTGACGATCAGCGCCGGTCCCGTGCCGAATCCCAGACACTGCTCCCGACGAAGTGCACGTCGTAGGTGTCCTGGTCGGGCATCAGGTCGTCGAATCGCTCCCGGCCCCCGGCGATCCTGGACAGCCGGCGGAAGTACTCGAAGCGCTCCACACCCGGTGCGGCGATGACGAGGAGGTCCGTCGCAGCGCCGGGGGCGGCCCCGAAGGCATGGGGCAGTCCCGGGGGTACGGCGACCAGTCCGCCGGCGCCCACGACGGCCATCCGGTCGCCGAGCAGGAACTCGGCGGTGCCGTCGAGGACGGAGAACACCTCCCAGGACACCGCGTGGTAGTGCGGCCTGGCGCCGTCGGCACCCGTCCCGAGCGTCAGCCGGTTGGCACCGAACGCGCCGCCCGTGCTGCCGGCGTCGGCCAGCAACTGGAAGGCGCCGTGCGGCATCTCGACACGCTCCACCTCGGCCAGCTGCACCACGAGCGGGCCCGGCTGCTTGCTTCCCATGATCTCCTCGTCTCCCGGCTTGCGCCGTCCCCGGGCCTCCGACGTCCGGAACCGGGTCGCTCCCCATTGGACCGGCCGGGATGATCCGCGGACCAGAAGGACTTGGAGCACACAGTCATCATCGATCGTGATGAAGAAGGGGGCGCGGGGTGGAGCTGAGGCAGCTTCAGTACTTCGTCGCGGTGGCGGAGAACGGCGGATTCGGCCGGGCGGCCGAACGGCTGGACATCGTGCAGTCGGCCGTGAGCCAGCAGATCCGCAGGCTGGAACGGGAACTCGGCGTGGTGCTCTTCGACCGTTCCACCCGGCACACCCGGCTCTCCGCCGCCGGTGAACGCCTGCTGCCGGAGGCGCGGGCGGCGCTCGCCGCCGTCCGGCAGGTCGGCCTCGTGGCCGCCGAGGTGCGGGGCGGCCGGGACGGGGTGCTGCGGCTCGGCACCGTGCAGGTGCCGGGCGACCGGCTGTACCGGGCCCTGGCCGAACTCGCCGACCGCACGCCGCGACTGCGGGTCCGGCTGCGGCGGGCGTCGCCGGCCGAACGGCTGGCGGCGCTGCACCGGGGCGAGCTGGACGCGGCCCTGGTCCGCGCCGCCGCCCTCCCGGACCACCCCGGTCTCCGGCTGGTCCCGGTGTGGCACGATCCGCTGTTCGTCGCCCTGCCGGCGGGCCACCCCCTCGCGGCAGAATCCGAACTCCACCTTGAGCAACTTGGTTTACTGCCACTGCGATTGGCCCCCCGGGACCGCAACCCGCCGTTCCACGGCCTGGTGACCGACGCCTGCCGGGCCGCCGGGATCGACCCGCCACGCAGAGAGCCGTTCACCAGCCTCCAGGAGACCCTCACGGAGCTGGGCGGCGACGTCGAGCCGTCCTGGACGGTCTTCTACGAGGTCACCGGCCTGCCCCAACTCCCACACGTGGCCGTCCGCCCACTCGCCGGAGCGACCGTCACCACCTCACTCGCCGTCCCCACGGGCCCCCCGACGGCCGCGATCCGGCAGCTGCTGCGGGCCCTGCGAGGGTGAGCAGCGCGGGTGGCCGAGCCCGGCTGCATTCGGTGCAGGCAGCCGGCCCTCAGTGCAGCAACACCGGGGCCAGCTCGCGCCACTCGCGGTCGGGGAGGGCGGCCGGGTCTGCGGTGAGGACCTGGATGCAGACGTGGTCGGCGCCGGCGTCGAGGTGTTCGCGGACGCGGCGGCGGATCGCGGCGGCGTCGCCGTGGGCGACGATCGCGTCGACCAGGCGGCGGCTCGGGCCGCCCACGATGTCCTCGTCGCCGAAGCCGAGCCGACGGACGTTGGCCTCCTGGTGGGCGGCCATCGCGACGTAGCCGGCCACGTGGGCGGTGGCCAGTTCGCGGGCGCGGGCCGGGTCGGTGTCCAGGACGACGGCCTGTTCGACGCCGAGGAAGGCTTCGGGCCCCATCAACTCCCGGGCCCGAAGCGTGTGTTCGACCGGGACGAAGTACGGGTGGGCGCCCCAGGTGCGTTCGGCGGCGAGCCGGAGCATCTTCGGTCCGAGTGCGGCCAGCACGCGGCGGGGCGCCGGGGCCGGCGCGGGGCTGTGCACGGGGACGGCGTCCATCGCGTCCAGGTAGGCGGTCATGGTGGCGACCGCCCGGCCGCGGGCGGGCATCGGGTAGCCGTCGAGTTCGTGGACGGTGTCGTCCACCCGGTGGCCGCCGAGGCCGAGCAGGTAGCGGCCGGGGAAGGCCTCGCCGAGGGTGCGGGTGGCGGTGGCGGCGGCGATCGGGTCGCGAAAGGCGATGTTGGCGATGCCTGAGGCGACGGTGAGCCGCCGGGTCGCCGACAGGAGCAGCCAGGCCTGGCCCGCCGTCTCCCGGCCGAACGCCTCGCCGAACCAGATCGCGCCGTACCCGAGTTCCTCGACCTCCGCGGCGGCCTCCCGGACGCGGCCGGCGGGCTGGGCGTCGAAGGCGAAGGTCCAGATCCCGACCTTGCCGAGGCCGTTCCACGCGGTGTCCGTCATCGGTGCTCCTCGAAGCTCGTCCGTGATCGTCAGGGGCAGGGCGCGTCAGGGCACGCCACAGCGGGGCCATCCGGAGAGGCTCTCCGGTTTGCCGTGGCCTACAATACGGAGAACCTCTCCGCTTGACCACCACCCGGCCGCCACCACCGGACCCAACCCCGGAACGACCGCCCCGGAACGACCGCCCACCGACCGCGAGGACCCCGCCCATGCCCCCGACGCAGCGCACCGACGCCCGGCGCAACCGCGAGCGGCTCCTCGCCGCCGCCCAGGAGGCGTTCGCCGAGGCCGGCGCCGAGGCCTCGCTCAACGACATCGCCCGGCGGGCCAGCGTCGGCCCGGGCACCCTCTACCGGCACTTCCCCAACCGGGCCGCCCTGCTCGCCGCCGTCCTGCAGGAACGCGTCGGCCGACTCTGCGCCCGCGCCGACGAGTTGGGCGCCACCGAGCCCGCCGACCGGGCCCTCGCCGAGTGGCTGCGCGCATTCATCACCCATGCGCGCACCAATCACGGCCTCGGCGGCGCGCTGCTGCTGGAGGTCACCGACGCGCTGGGCGAGGACTGCCACCGCCGGATCGAGGCCGCCGCCACTTCCGTCGTCGCCCGCGCACAGCGCGAGGGCACCGCCCGCCCGGACGTCACCCCGCACGACCTGCTCCGCCTCGCCCTCGGCATCGCCCTCACCACCACCGGGTCCGGACCGGACGACGAGGCGAGCGCCGACCGCCTGCTCGCCCTCGTCCTGGACGCCGCCCACGCCCCGGCCCGCTAGGCGAGCCCGAGCCTCACCCGGAGACCGGGGCCCGGTCGGTGATCCAGCCGAGGGCGTTGACCAGGCCGACCGCGCCGAAGGGCTACGCCCAAAGGCCGCACCGAAAAGGCCACGCCCGCGGCAGGCTGCCGCGGGCGTGGCCCACACAGGGACGGGAGGGTCAGAACTGGGTGCTGACCGTCACCCCGCTGAAGTCGGTGTTGGCGTAGAGGCTGATGTAGCGGTAGCCGGCCGTCGGGTTGGTGACGGTGATGCTCTGCGTCGAGCCCGGGTTGGTGGAGGAGGCGGTGAAGGCACTCGACGAGGCCCAGGTGTTCGCGTTGTAGTACAGGTACGCGGTGCCGGTGCCGCCGGAGGCATTGATCTTCAGGGTGCTGGTGCCGGCCGGCAGGTAGACGTAGAAGTACGTGAGGCCGCCGGCGGTGCCGGCGAGGTTGGAGCGGGAGCAGTTCTGGCCGAGCGCGTCGGTGCGCGGGTCGGTGCAGGTCGGCAGGGTGGTGCCGCCGCCGGTGCCGGTGGTGACGGTGACCGAGGCCGGGGTGCTGGCGGTCCTGCCGGTGTTGTCGGTGACGGTCAGCGCCACGGTGTAGGTGCCGGCCTTGGCGTAGCCGTGGGTCGGGTTCTGCTGGTCGGACGAACCGCCGTCGCCGAAGGTCCAGTGCCACGCGGTGATCTGGCCGGGGCCGGTCTGGACGGACTTGTCGGTCAGGGTGACGGTCGCGCCGTTGACGGCGGAGCCGAACAGGGCGGTCGGGCCGGCCGCGTAGCAGGCGCCGCCGGCGCAGCTGTCGAGCCAGGCGTCGAAGTCGGCGTCGTAACCGGTGCCGACGTTGTTGTAGACCGCGTAGCCGCCCTGGTAGTCACCGGTGCGGAAGCGTGCGAGCATGGCCGCGATGTCGGCCGGGTGCTTCTCGAACATGTACCGGACAGCGAGGTAGCCCCACGGGTAGGTGCGCACCGTGTCCGAGTTGTTGTACGTGTTCTGGAAGACGGTGCTGAGCTTGTAGGTGTGCTTGGCGGCCTCGGCCATCGCCTGGGTGTCAGTGGTGCCGCGGTAGGCGTAGGACTGGTACTCGGCGAAGCCTTCGATCCACCAGATGTCCGGGACGGAGATCTCGGTGGTGAAGTTGCCCTTCATGTCGTGGATGCTGTCCAGGTAGTGCGTGTACTCGTGGTTGAGGTTCCACACGTTGGCGGTGAAGCCGTCGTTCCACGACTTCTGGTACATCACGCACACGGCCTGGTTGTTGGGGTCGGTCGGGTCCATGACGGTCTGGCCGCCGTTGTCGGTGGAGTTCCCGAAGATCGCCCAGGAGTACGTCAGGTAGTCGGCCTGGTTGGCGAAGACCGCGAGGGTGAGGGTCTTGTCGTACTGACCGGGGATGGGGCCGTTGTCCTTCACCAGGCCGTGGAAGAAGGTGTCCTCGCCGCGCAGGCTGGCGCAGACGGCGGCCAGGTCGGCGGGCGACAGGGCCTCGGTCTGGATGGTGCGGTTGTCGCAGACCAGCTGGTTCGGAAGCACCGCCGCCGTCAGCTTTGCCGGCAGGTTGCAGGTGCCGTAGTACGAGCACTGGCCGGGGTCGAATGCGTTGGCCTGGTACGCGGTGTGGACGTAGAGCGGGCCGGTGACGCCGGTGATCTGGCTGGCGTCGAGCACCGCCTTGACCTGGCCCTTGGCCACGGCCTCGACGGCGGGGCCGTCACCGGCCATGCGGCCGAGGTCGTTGCCGGCGTTGGTGTCGAGGTAGGCGTTCGCCGTGCCGAGCAGGTCCTTGTGGTTGATGGCGAAGGTGCCGAGGGTGGTGGCGATGCTCGGGTCGGCGGAGACCGCCTTGACGAAGTCGGCGTTCCAGTTGCCGCGCCAGAGCGGCGCGGAGAGCACGGCGTTGACCGCCTTGAGCATCTTCGGGTACGCGTTGTACGAGTTGTTGTAGCTGTTCAGCACCTGCTTGTAGACGCCCAGGTAGCTGCTCTGCAGGTTGGCGCTGTCGGTGAGGACCAGCACCTCGTTGAGCACGGTGCCGTTGTTGTCGGTGACGTCGGTCCAGTGGCTGCTCCCGAAGAACGCGTCGAGGCCGGCCTTGGAGGCGCTGGTGAGCGCGGCGTCGTACGGGCCGACGGCCCCCGCGTTGTTCGACTGCACGTACCAGCCGGCCCGCATGAACAGCACGAGCTGCAGGATGCCGGTCGAGTTGTCACCGGTGTAGCCGGCCGCCTGGCTCCGGAAGGCGTTGGTGACGGCGAGCATCTTCGGTTCCTTGAAGATGTTGCCCGCGTCGGTGCCGGTGACGTTGTACAGCGTGCTGACGCAGTCCAGGGTCGAGCCCTCGACGAAGGAGACCAGGTCGGCCCCGCTGCGGCTGCCGAAGTCGGCCGGGGTACAGCTCTGCGCGGTCGCGGCGGCGCCGGCGGCGGCCGCAGCGGCGGGCGCCGCACTCAGCGGGCCGGCCGCGCCCGCGGTGGAGTGGGTGGAGGTGCCCGGCTTGGCCGGGGGCGTCTGCTGCGCGCCCGGGCGCGGCGCGGTCTGCACGCTGGTCCCGGCCGGCTGGCCCATCACGACCTGGCCGAGCAGCGCCGGCGGCAGCGGCTTGGCCACGGGGGCCATGTCCTCGGACGGGTCCGCCGCGAGGAAGGCCCCGAGCGGCTTGGGGACGGCCGGGTCCGCGTCGGCCGACGGCTGGGCGGTGACGGACGACTGCGCGGCGGCCGTCGGCTGGGCGGCCTGGCCGGCGGCGGCGAGCGCCGGGACCGGCAGCAGGCCGGCGGTGGCGGCACAGCCGGCGACGAAGCCGGCCATGAGTGCGGGAAGGGGTATGCGGAGACGCACGGTGGGTCCTTCTCCTGTGGGGGAGGGCGCTTGACGACTGCCGAGGCATGGGGGAATCCGACGCGATCGTCCCAGTCATCGGAGGTTCAGAACAATGTCACAGGTCATATGACATCTGTTCGACCGGCCATAACACGGCCTCAGGTGAGGCGAAGGAGCCCCGGCGCACCCCCGAGCCGCCCCGAGCCGCCCGAACCGCCCGAACCGCCCGCTACGGCCTGGTCGGCCGGTACGTCCGCGCGGCCCAGGCCTGGAAGGCCGGCGAGGCGGCGATCAGGTCCCGGTACGCCGCGGCCGCCGCACCGAACAGGGTCTCCACCACCTCCCCGCTCACCCCGCCGGGCCGCCAGACCAGCAGGTGGCGGACCCAGATCGGCGTCCCGGCAAGCGGTTTGACCACCACGTGGGCGAGCGGCCGGGTGGTCGCCTGGACGGCGGAGATCCCCAGCCGGGCGGCGACCATCTCCTGGAGCTCCAGCCGCCCGCCGAGGAACGCGTGCACGGTCGCCGGCGTGAACCCCGCCGCGGCGCAGGCACCGTAGAAGACGCCGTGCCAGCCGGCCCCGTCGTCCGGGGTCAGGAACCAGTCCTCGTCGGCCAGGTCGACCAGGTCGATCTCGGTACGGTGCCGGAGCCGGTGGTCGGCCGGGAGGACGACGAAGACGGGCTCGGTGACGATGCCGCGATGGGCGACGGACGGCGAGTGGCGCAGCTCCTGGCCCGGGTAGTCCACGGCCACGGCGGCGTCCGCGTCCCCCTGCTCCAACAGGTCGACGATGTCGGAGGACCGGTAGACGGAGGTCACCGTGAACCGCTGGTCGGGACGCTGTTGACGAGCCCGGGTGACCAGCCCCGGCAGCATCGGCGAGTTGGTCGCGGCCAGGCGCAGCTCCCGGCGGGCCGGCCCGTCGGGAGAGTCCGGGCGGCGCCCCAGGCCGTCGGCGCGCATCAGCAGGTCGCGGGCGGCGGCCAGCACCTCGACCCCGAAGCAGGTCGGCGCCACCCCCAGGGCCGTGCGCTCGAACAGCGGCGCGCCCAAGTGGCGTTCGATCCGGCGCAGTTGCGTACTGGTGGCCGGCTGCGAGGCGCCGAGCAGTGCGGCGGCCCGGCCGACGCTCCCGGCGTCGGCGATGGCACACAACACCCGAAGGTGCCGCAGCTCCAGCTCCATGGCCTCCCCCTCCCCCTCGCACGACGGCCGGACCCTCCCGGCCGACGGCGTCGGGCGGGTTCCGCCGAGGACGGTGCAACAGCACACATGACATGTCAGCGGCCAACCATCACCCCTCGCGTTTCGCCCCGTCAAGGCCCTCCCGGGGTCCGACCAGCAGGATCGGCACCACCTTTTTCCTGCGCATGGTCTCCACCTGACCACCCCGTGACCTTCCCCGCGCCGGGCCGCCGGCCGGCAACCGCGACCCGCCCCCGGACGCCGGACCCCGGACCGACGGTGCACCTCAGAGGGCGTTCTGTGAGGGTGTGTGAGGTACTGCCACGCTGTGCGGTCGAGAGCTGGTACCGCTGAGCGCCTACACCCCCGAACTCGGTCCCGAACAGGCGAGTTGACCGTAGGATCGAAGCGGTTGCACACGGGGGGAAACATGAAGATTGACTCGCTGCGTCACCATGCCGTCATTTCGGCGGTCATCGGGCTGGCAGTGGCCGCCTTGGTCTCCTGCACCGCTTCCACGCACGCCGGCCCGGCCTCGTCCGCCACGATCCCACCGAGCGCGTTCAAGCTGCCGGTCTCCGGTGAAGTCGCGGCAGGTCTGGCCCGGATCCGCGCCGCCGCGAAGGACAACCAGCCCAAGGATCAGTGGGGACACTACCGGGACGAGGGCGGCACGATCTGGTACTTCTGGCCCCTGCGAGACGGCCGGTTCTGCACCGGGCGGGAGTTTCACATCGAGGACGACACCACTACCCAGGAAGTCGGCTGCACAACCAACCCCCTCCCCGGCGACAGCACGCCAGCCCTGAACGCGCTCGCCGGCCCGGCCAGCGTGCACGGCGGCCGGTGGGTGAGCTTCCTCTACGCCGACCAGGAAGAGGTCCTGGACATCGCCTGCGGCGACCAGCACCTCACCGCCGAACGCATCACCCGCTTCCCGATCCCCTACGGCCAACGCACCATCTACGCCGTCAGGACCCCGTGGGCCGCACTTGGCATCCTGTACGCCCAGGCCCGCCACGCGGACGGCAGTACCACACCCGACCGGGTGCAGTTCCCGGGTGCCGACGGGGCAGCGCACGCTTCCTACGAACACGTCTGCGCCTGAGCAGGCGTTCTGTGGCCTTCGCCGGAGTTCAGCTTGAGTTGACCTCTGGGGTGACCGGCGCCGGGATGGTAAGGGGAACTCCTGCTGCCCTTTCCGGGCAGGGGCCGCCGCCCACCACCGGAGCCGTTTCCACGGCCGCAGGTCCGGCACAGGTCACCGCCTGTCCGGGTGGCCGCAGAAGCACCACCAGGCTCTCCCGGAACAAGGGTTGACATCGCAAGTTGGTCTAGTCCACCGTAGGGGAAAGCACGTTTGACGAGGCGGAAAGTCCTGGCGAGACGCCCTGCCGGATACGCGAGTTGGCCCACAACTCCGCATGTCCGCCAACGGTGTCAACGACCCGCGAGGGGCTTCCAGCACCAGAAGGAGGAAGGAACCCCGGCCCTGTCTCCGCGGACAACCCGCAGCACGCGCAGCGACGCAGCAGCACCCGCAACAGCAACCGCAGCAGCACTCGCAGCGACCGCGTGACCGCGTGACCGCGTGACCGTGAGAACCCGCCCGGGAACCGCGAGCATCGCAACCCTCCATGGCACCCGGCAGCCCTGCCCGGGCGGTCACGCCCCCTGCCCCGGCGGTCACACCCTCACCCGTGGGCGGCAGGCCCGGGCCGGCTTCACCGGCCTCCCCCAGCATCCCCTTCACGACGGTCCGTTGGCGACCGCCGCCCGGCACCTCTCCCCTTCGAGCGCCACGCCGGATCGCAAGCGCCGGCCCCGTCCGCACACGACGCCGGTCCACGGCACCCGTCGTCACCACCACACGCCCACACGCCCGCACGCCCACACGCCCGCACGCCCACAGACCCGCACGCCCGTACGCGCGCGACCGGCCGGACGCGACCGCCGGACGCGACCGCCACCGACCCACCGCCAGGCCGCGGTTCACGCCTGGCCGCACGAAGTATTCCGATCCTTGGAGTGATTGCATGCCGACCCCTGACGGATATCTCTACCGGGCCGCGTCGGACCGTCCGTACTTCAGCAACGACGGCGAGGCCTACCTCGCCCGGACGCCGCTGAAGGACATCGAGAAGTCCCGGCCGCTGCGCGTGCTCTCCGAGGACGACTTCACCTTCTGGCAGACCTACGGCTACGTGGTCGTGAAGGAGGCGATTCCCGCCGAGGCGGCCAAGCGCCTGCTGGACTTCGCCTGGGACTTCCAGGGGCTCGACCCCGAGCGGCAGGAAACCTGGTACGAGGAGCGGGAGTTCCGTGACGAGCTGGACCAGCACCTGCACGTCTACGGCTTCGTGGAGGCGTACCAGCACCAGCTGATCTGGGACAGCCGCCAGGCGCAGCGGGTGTACGACGCGTTCGTCGACGTCTGGGACTGCGAGGAGCTGTGGGTCACGCTGGACCGGCTCAACCTCAACCCGCCGAACGTGAAGAACCGTGACCGCGCGCTGATCGAGCCGACCGACACGGGGTTCGACATCGAGCTGCACTGGGACGTCGACACCACGCAGGGCATGCTGCCGCAGCGCGTCCAGGGCATCATCGCGCTCAACGACACCCGGGCGGACCACGGCGGCTTCCAGTGCAACCCGGAGCTGTTCCGGCAGTTCAACCGGTGGCAGGCTGCCCAGCCGGCCGACCGGGACCCGATCCGGCCCGCCGTCGACCGCGCCGAGTTCCCGGTGGTCCGGCCCGAGCTGAGCGCCGGCGACCTGCTGATCTGGAACGGCATGCTGGCCCACGGCGTGGCCCGGAACACCTCGGCGGGCGGCGTCCGCGCGGTCCAGTACCTGTCGATGATGCCGGCGTTGGAGGAGCACGAGGAGCTGAGGCGCTCGCGGATCGAGTCCTGGCACGACCTCTCCACGCCGACCTGGAACAGGACGCTGGTCGGCGACGCGCGCCGGCACGAGTCGTTGCGGTACGGCCGCGCGGAGCTCAACGGCCTCGGCACCAGACTGCTCGGCCTCGAGTCCTGGCACGAGCAGGACCGGAAGCCCGCCACCGACCAGGACCCCCAGCACGCCGAGGCGCAGGACGCCGAAGGGTGAAGCGGAGAACCGGCATGCACAGGATCTGCCTGACCCTGCCCACCAACCGGCCCTGCGCCGCCACGATTTCGGCGGTCGGCGAGGAGGCGGCGCACGCGGCCGAGCACTTCGGTGTCGAGGTCCACCTGCTCCTCCTGGACTCCTCCGACGAGCCGACGTTCGCCGTGCACGCCAAGGCGGCCGCCGCGCTGCCCGAGACGCCGAACGTCACCGTGCACCACCTCGACGAGGCCCGCCAGCGCGCGTTCCTGCGAGCGGTGATCCACCGCTCCGGCGTCGCCGATCCGGACACCGTCCTCGGCCTGATGCTCCCCGACGCCGTCTCCTACGGCGCCTGCACCAACCGCGCCTTCCTGCTCGCCGCCGCCCTCGGCTGCACCTCCGTCCACCGCCGGGACTCCGACAGCGCCTACCAACTCCTCGACGGAAACCCGGTGTTCCCGATCCACCACGAGCTGCTCTCGCTCGGCAAGCGGGCCGCCGACGCGAGACCCGGCGTCACCCACAACACGCTCGACCCGGTGCACGCCGAGAAGCCGGTGGCCATGGTAGGCAGCTCCTTCGTCGGCGAACTCTCGGTCGACATCGGCGAGATCAGGGAACTGGACCCGGCCCTCTACTACGAGGTGGTGGGCCTCTGGGCCCCGGCCGGGGCGTCGGAGGAGGAGAAGCGGGAGCTGGTGGAGGACTCGTTCACCGGAGCCGGCACCGAGCCGTTCACCGCCGACCGGTCGGTCCTGGACCTCCCCGACATCTGGCGGGTGGACATGTGCAACCTCGGCCTCGACCACGAGGTGTACGAGCGCGTGCCGCTGCCGCCCGCGACCGACACCATCGGCAGCGACTACTTCCTCCTCCACGTGGTCCGCGACGCGACACTCCCCGGCGTCGTCCACAACCGCAACATCGTGAACTACTACACCCCCGAGCGGCGGACCGGTCCCGGATTCACCGCCTACCAGGTGCGGTTCACCAAGTTCCTGCTGTCGATGCTCTACCTCTACCCGGTCTACTTCGACATGGAGGAGGCACTCGACGCCCTCCTCGACGGCGAGCACCACGTCCGCGTCGACGCGATCCTCGACTCGGTCCGGCGCAGCATCGGCACCGACCGCGCCGAGAACCACCGCCGGCTCGCCGTACTCGACCGCTGCTACCGCGAACTGGGCGGCAAGTACGCCGAGTTCGCCGATCACCTGGCCCCCCGCCGCGAGCAGCTGCTGGACGAGGCACAGGCCGACGCCGAGTCCTTCGCCCGGCTGATCGAGGCCTGGGGCCCACTGGTGCGGGCGAGCCGGGCCACCGGCCTCGGCCGGACGGCCCGGTAGCCGGGCCCATGGAGCTGCTGACGATGCATCAGAAAAGGTTTTTCCCTGCCGGCGCCGCCGTTCCCGGCGCGCCCCTACGCGACCCGGGCATTCCCCACACGCCCCTACCTGCCAGAGCCCTGCCCAGCGCGACCCTCCCCAGCGCGGCCCTGCGCGCCGCCCTGGCCGCGGGCACCGACGACCGGATCATCTACGACCTCGACGGCATCGCGGGCCAGTACGCGGCGCTGCTGCGGGAACTGCCCGGCATCACCGTCCGGTTCGCCATGAAGGCGTGCCCGGTCGACGAGGTGCTCGCCACCCTGGCGCAGCTGGGCGCCGGCTGCGACGCGGCCAGCCCGCACGAGATCGGACAGGCGTTGCGGGCCGGCGTCCCGGTCGGGCGGATCCACTACGGCAACACCGTCAAGTCCGACCGGAACATCGCCGAGGCGTACCGGCTCGGCGTCCGCGACTTCGCGACGGACAGCCTGGCGGACGTCGCCGCGCTGGCCGTTCACGCCCCGGGTGCCCGGGTGTTCTGCCGGCTCGCGACCACCGGGCAGGGGGCGCTCTGGGGCCTCAGCCGGAAGTTCGGCTGCTCGCCCGAGGACGCCGTCCTGGTCCTGGAGGCGGCGCGGGCGGCGGGGCTGACCCCGTCCGGGCTCTCCGTCCACGTCGGTTCGCAGCAGATGACCTCCGGCGCCTGGCAGAGTGCACTGGACGAACTGGTCGCCCTGGTCGAGACATTGACCGGCCGGGGCATCCGGCTGGACCACGTCAACCTCGGCGGCGGGCTGCCCGCCCTCGGCGTCCTCGACAAGCGGGGGCGGCCGCTCGACCCGCCGGTGGACAAGATGTTCGCCGTGATCCGGGAGGGCATGCAGCGCCTGCGGGAGGTGTCGGCCTCGCCGCTGGAGTTCCTGCTGGAGCCCGGCCGTCACCTGGTCGCCGACCACGGTGCCATCCGGGCCCACGTCGCCCGCCTGTCGGCGCGGCAGCAGCTCTCCGGCGAGCGGCAGCACTGGCTCTACCTGAGCTGCGGCAAGTTCAACGGCCTGTACGAGATGGACGAGTTGCAGTACCGGCTGGAGTTCCCCACCCACGCCTCCGGAGCGAACGGCGGGAACGGCGGAAAGGGCGGAAAGGGCGGAAACGGCGGGAACCGCGGGGACCGCGGCGCCGGCCGGGACAGCCGGGACGGCGTGCCCGTCCAGGTCGTACCCGCCGTCGTAGCGGGCCCGACCTGCGACAGCGACGACGCGTACGCCCACGAGGACGGCCTGGTCCGGGTGCCGCTCGCCGCCGCCTCGGGGGACCCGGTCTGGATCTTCTCCTGCGGCGCGTACGCCACCGCCTACATGACGCAGGGCTTCAACGGCTTCCAGCCGCTCCCGTACACCTGCATCGGCAGGGGCGACGTCTCCATGGGAGGTTCCGAGTAGATGTCCGACGACATCCGCATCCGCCAGCTGGCCGCCGGTGACTGGGACGACGTGGTCGCGCTGGAGGAGCGCGCCTACGCCGCGAGCGGCCTGTCCGAGGGCCGGGCCGCCCTGGAGTCCCGGGGCCGCGCCTCGCCCGGCTCCTGCTTCGCGCTGGAGTACCGGGGCCGGTTCGGCGGTTACCTGCTCGCCCTGCCGTACCCGCTGTTCCGGTGCCCCGACCTGAGCCTGGCGGAGGCGTCCGACGACCTGGCGGAAGCATCCGACAGCCTGGCGGAAACGTCCGACGACCTCGCGGAAGCGTCCGACGGCCTTCCGGGGTGGCCGACCGGCAGGCCGACGAACATGCACGCCCACGACCTCGTCATCTCCGAGGAGCTGCGCGGCCGCGGGCTGGCGCCGCTGATGCTCGGCCATCTCGCCGAGACCGCCCGGGCCCGGGGGTACGCCACCATCTCGCTGGTGGCCGTCCGCGGCAGCGAGGTCGTCTGGGCGCCGCTCGGCTACCGGGCCGACCCGGAGGTCGCGCTCCCGGAGAGCTACGGCGACCGCGCGCTCTACATGTCGATGGCCCTGCCACCCCTGAAGCCCGTCCCGACCGCCACCACCGTCACGGCGGGCGCCGGGGCCGGGGCAACCGCGCACACCAACGACCCGCTGGCCGGGTCACCACCGAGAGTCGAAGTGGGCTGATGCACATGTTCCGCGTTCGCGATGACTACCGCCGGGCACAACTGGCCATCGCGGCACTGTTCCTCTTCCTCGGCTTCCAGTACGCGACCTGGGTCTCCCGGCTCCCCGCGCTCCGCACCCGGCTCGACCTGGGGGAAGCCGAGATCGGCCTGCTGCTGATGGTCTGCGGCGTCGGCGCCGCCGTCTCCTTCCCGCTCGTCGCGGTCCTGATGAGGCGCCTGGGCTCGCGCGTGCTGGCGTCCGTCTCGGCACTCGCGCTGGGCGCCGTGCTGCTCGCCCTCTCCGTGGTGCCCAACTACCCGGTCACCCTGCTGGTCGTGTTCTGCGACGGCGTCGCCGTCGGCTGTCTGAACGTCGCGATGAACGCCCAGGGCGCGGCGCTGGAGGTCAGGTACGAGCGGACCGCGATGTCCCGGCTGCACGCGACGTTCAGCGGCGGCTCGCTGCTGGCCGCGCTGCTCGCCTCCGGCATCAACGCCTTCACCACCACCCTCGCCGTCCACTTCGGCGTGGCGACCGCACTGCTCGTACTCGTTCTCGGCCTCGCCCAGCCGGGCCTGCTCCGTGAGGGCCGGCCCGCGGAGAAGACCGCCCCGAACGAGCCCGCGACGGAGAAGCGCCGCAAGCTCTCCCTCCCCTCCCGCGTGACGATCTGGATGGGCCTCGCCATGGTCTTCGGCACCGTCACCGAGGGCGCGATGAACGACTGGTCGGCGCTCTACATCAAGGACGTGGTGCACGCCGCGCCGTCGCTGGCGCCGATGGGCATCGCGGTCGTCTCGGTGATGATGGTGCTGGCCCGGATCTTCGCCGACGGCTGGCGCCGCCGCATCGGCGACGGCCGGATCGTCCGGGCCGGCGGCGTGCTGGCCGGGTCCGGCCTGGCGATGGCCCTGCTGGTCGGCGGCCTGGTACCGACGCTCATCGGCTTCGCCTTGGTCGGCGTGGGCGTCGCAGCCGTGACCCCCTGCGTGTACGTGGCGGCGGCCCGACAGGGCTCGGACGCGCTCTCGCTGGTCGCCGCCATGGGCACGACCGGCCTGCTGGCGGGCCCGGCCGTGATCGGCTTCATCGCCGACGCGGGCAGCCTGGCCTGGGGCATGGGAGCGGTCGCCGCCTCGGCGGGGACCGTCTCGCTCTGCGCCACCCGGATCCGCTGGCCCGCACTCAGGGAACCCGCGGCATCGAAGCCCGCAGCACAGGAGGACCCCACCGGCGGCACCGTCCCGGGCCCGGCGGCCCTCACGGAGGCCTGAGCCACACCAGGGTCCCTCCGCCCCCAGGCACCCTCACGCGGCCCCCGCCCCTCACCGGGCGGGGGCCCTCGACGCCCGGCCTCCCCAGGTGGCGTCCCGACGCCCCCCGGCCGAAACACGGTGGAACCGGCCCCGCCCCGCTGGCTAGGGTCGAGGGATGACCACTCGCACCTTCCGCATCATGGTCCGCGGCGTTTTCGACGAACTCACCGCCGACCAGCGCGCCCGGCTCCTCGCCGACGCCGCCGAGCACAGCATCCTCCGCGCGGCCTTCACCCCCGAGGGCCACCTCAGCTACGACCTCACCGCCCGTACCGCCTTCACCTTCCGCTTCCTCGACTCCGGCGAGGCGGAGGAGGACATCCTGGACGCGACCGAACGCGCCGAGGAGGCGGCGAAGGCCTGGCTCGCCGAAGGCGGCTTCGGCTACAAGAACCTGCGTTCCCAGGCCGAGGACCTCTCCCAGGCCGCCCTCGGCAAGCGGCAGCGCCGCGCCGCCGCCGGCCGCACCGACTGACCCCACCCCCTCCGACCCCACCCCCTCCCCCCTTCTGCCCGTCCTTGACTGCTCAGTCCGCTGATATGCTTGAGCAGTCAAGGAGGCAGCAATGAGTGAGACCCTGGACGCGTCCCTGCGTCTGCTGCGCGCACAGGCGGCACTGGTGAAGCGGTTCGACGCGAGCCTGAGCGGCCTGCACGGCGTCAGCCTGGCCGACTTCACCCTGCTGCTCCGCCTGGGGCAGGCGCCCGGCGGCCGTCTGCGCCGGGTGGACCTCGCCGAGGCGCTCGGCCTGACCGCCTCCGGCGTCACCCGCGGGCTGGCACCACTGGAGCGCATCGGCCTGGTGACCCGCGAGTCGGACGCGCGCGACGCCCGGGTCGCCTACGCCTCGCTCACCGACACCGGCCGCGAGCGGCTCACCGACATGCTGGCCACCGCCCGGCACGTCGCCGACGAGGTGTTCGCCGCACCGCACTGGAGCCCTCAGGACGTCGGCCTGCTCTCCGAGCTGACCACCCGCCTCGGCGGCACCGGCCTCGACGGCACCCGCCGCCCGTAGCCACCGGCCCGTCCACCCTGACCGGATCGTTCCGCACCCGGCCCCGATGATGCCTTCAGGCGCGTGCCCGCACCCACCATGATCGAGGCATGAACAGCGCACTCGTCGTCATCGACGTCCAGGAGTCCTTCCGGCAGCGGGCCAACTGGGCGGCCGTCTCCAACCCCGGCATCGTCGGCCAGGTGAACCGCCTCGTCGAGCACACCCGCGCCAACGGTGACCTCGTCGTCTGGGTCCTGCACGCCGAGCCCGGCACCGGCAACGTCTTCGACCCCGCCCTCGGCCACGTCCGCCCGATCGAGGGCCTCACCCCCGCCGCCGGCGAGCCCGTCATCACCAAGACCTCGCACAACGCCTTCACCACCACCAACCTCCAGCAGCTGCTCACCGAGCGCGGCATCCGCGAACTGGTCGTCAGCGGCATCCGCACCGAGCAGTGCTGCGAGACCACCACCCGGATCGCCGCCGACCTCGGGTACCGGGTCACCTTCGTCACCGACGCCACCGCGACCCACCCCATCGAGCACCGCGACGCCCCGCCCGGGCGCAGCCTGGACGAGATCCTCGCCGACCCGCTCACCCTCTCCACCGACGAGGTCATCGCCCGCACCGAGTACGCTCTCGCCGGGCGGTTCGCCCGGATCGCCACCGTCGAGGAGCTGACCGGATCGTGACACGTGTCGTCTTCCTGCTCGTGCCGCAGCTGCACCTGCTCGACCTCGCCGGGCCCGCCCAGGTGTTCTCCACCGCGGCCGACCACGGCCTCGGGTACGAGATCGGCTACGTGGCCGAGCAGGAGGACGTCCCGACCGCCCAGGGCCTCACTCTCCGGGCCGCCACCGCGTGGCCGGAGCTGACCGCCGACGACCTGCTCGTCGTCCCCGGCTGGCGCGCCCCCGTGCTGCGGGCCCACGGCGAGCTGCTGCCGGCCACCCTGGGCCGGCTGGCCGCGCACCACGCGGCGGGCGGCACCGTCGCCAGCGTCTGCGCGGGTGCCGACGCCCTCGGCCGTGCCGGGCTGCTGGACGGCCGCCGCTGCACCACCCACCACGACGTGCAGGACGAACTCGCCCTGCGCCATCCTCGGGCGACCGTCGTCCGCGACGTGCTCTACGTGGTGGACGACCGCGTGGTCACCTCCGCCGGCATCGCCAGCGGCATCGACCTCGCCCTGCACCTCGTCGCCGTGCGCCACGGACCCGCTGCGGCCGCCCGGATCGCCCGCGAGATGGTCGTCTACGCCCGGCGCAACGGCGACGAGCAGCAGACCAGCGCCATGCTCCGGCACCGCGCCCACCTGGTCGACGCCGTCCACCGCGCGCAGGACCTCATCGACGCCCGCTTCACCACCCGTCTCGGCCTCGCCGGCCTCGCCGCGGCCTCCGGCGTCAGCGAACGGACCCTGACCCGCCACTTCACCGAGGCCACCGGGCTCACGCCGCTCCGCTACCAGCAGGAACTCCGGGTCGAGCGCGCCGAACACCTCATCTCCCACGGCGCGACCGCCGAGTCCGCCGCCCGGGCCGTCGGCTTCCAGGACGCGCGCATGCTCCGGCGCCTCCGCGCCCGCGGCTGAAACGCCGCCGCCCGGACCGGCTGCCGGAAGCCTCGCGGCAGTGCCAGAATGACCCTTGACACCAGATCAACCACTCCCGGGGCCGATCCGTTGAGCGCAGAGATCGCCGAACTCCTGACCCAGGCCGGCCCCTACCTGACGGGCGCCCTGGGCGCCTACGGCACCGCCGTCCTCACCCGCGCCGAGGACGCCGCGGCCGACGCCACCGCCAATGCCGGCCGCCGTCTGCTCCAGCGCGTCTGGCGCCGCGGCGACGCCACGCGGCGCGCCGAACTGGAGGCGACGGTCGCGGACGCGGACGAGGACCCGGATGCCGTCGCATCGGCACTGCGCCTGCACCTCCGGCGCGCCCTGCGCGATGACCCCGAACTCCGCAGCGAGCTCGCCGAGTTCCTCGCCGCCCCGCCGGCGCCCTCGATCACCGTCACCGCGGCCGGCGAACGTTCGATCGCGGCCCACACCATCCGCACCGCCATCACCGGCGACGGGCACCGCACCGACTCGTGACCGACCCCGCCGCCACGTCGGCCACCGCCGCGGGCCCGCGCTCGATCGCCGCCGGCTCGATCGGCACCGTCATCACCGGCGACGTCATCACCGGCAACGTCATCCTGACCGCCGACGCGCTCGCCTCGGCCCGCGGCACCCCCGCCCCGCCCGGCACCAACAACCTCGGCCCGCGCCCGCTCTGTGTCGGCCGCGAGGACGAACTCGCCTGGCTTCAGCGCGTGCTGACCTCCGACGGCGGCTCCGCCGTCACACCGGTGCCGGCCGTCCACGGGCTCGGCGGCATCGGCAAGACGACCCTCGCGCTGTACTACGCCCACTGCCGGCGCGACGACCACACCCTCATCTGGTGGATCAACGCCGAGTCCCCGGCCCGGCTGGAACAGTCCCTCGCCGCGCTGGCCGCACGGCTCGCCCCCACCTGGGCCGCACACGCCGCCGATCAGGAGCGGATCACCTGGGCGCTCTCACCCAGCACGAGCAGCTCTTCGGCGAGACCCACCCCGAGACCCTGAACAGCCGCACCGACCTCGCCTACGCCTACCGCAGGGCGGGCGACCTCGAACGCGCCATCGCCCTCTACGAAGCCACCCTCGCCCAACGCGAACAGGTCCTCGGCGACACCCACCCCGACACCCTGACCAGCCGCAGGTACCTCGCCCAGGCCCGTGCGAAACGCGACAAGCGTCGACCCCGCCCCTGATCCGCCGCGACCTGCCGGCGGCGAACGCACCCCGGGCCGCACCCAGGCCGCCGCTCTCCTCACCGCGCTCGCAGCGCCCTGACCGCCCAGTCCAGCACGGCGGCCGAACTCTCCGGCACCGACCAACCGTTGACCACCGCGAGCAACTCCAGGTAGCGCTCCCGCCGCGGGTCGTTCATCCGCTCCAGGCGCACCACCAACTCGCCAGCCCCGTCCACGAGTTGCGCGCACCTCAGGACGATCGCCGCGGCCACCTCCCCGGCCTGCGGAGAGTCCGGTTCGACCCCGGCCGCCACCGCCGGACCGGCCGACTCCTTGACGACGGCAGCCAGATCACGCCGCACGCCCACAGCGCCCACCCGCGCCCGCTCGGCCGCCTCGTCCTCGACCAGCCGCCGCAGCGCGGACCGGAACCCCGCGTCCCGGGACAGCTCGGCCAACTCCAGCCACGCCTCCACCTGTTCCGCCGTCGGCTCGTCCGGAAGCTCGGGCGTCAGCGACCGCCGGACCCCGTCGAACCCACCGAACCTGCCGGCCCCACCAGGCCCACCGTTCCCACCACTCCCGCCGGACCCGCCACTCCCACCGAACACCGCATCCAGGAACTCCCCCGTCAGCCGGTGCCGTTCGTCCTCCGAGAGGCGCGCCAACCGGTGCATCAGATTCGTCTCGTCCTCGGTCGATCCGCACCGCGCCACCGCCGTCAGCACCGCCCGCCGCAGCCGTAGCACCCGGATCTGGACCTCCAGGGCCTCGGCGTGTGCAGCGGCCACCTCCGGCAGCGGGCGTTCCCGCTCCACCACCTGCCGGATCTCCGGCAGCCCGATCCCCAGCTCGCGCAGTGTCCGGATCAGGTCCAGGCGGGCGAGCGCATCGACGCCGTACCGCCGGTGACCGGCCGGGTTGCGGCCGGCCGGCACCACCAGACCCTGGTCGGAGTAGAACCGGACGGTCTTCACCGTGAGCGCCGTCCGCCGCGCCAGATCACCGATCGAATAGAGCGTGTCGCCGTTCATGCCCCCACCCTCGCGCCTCCCCCTACGGGAGATGCAAGCCCGCCGCCCCGACCGGGGCACCGCCCAAAGGCGAGGGCGCCGAGCACCCGTCGCCACGCGACCGGCCCTCGGCGCCCCTGACGCCCCCGCCCCGAACGGCTACGCGGTCCGCCGCAGCAGCGCCAGGTACATCGCGTCCGTCCCGTGCAGGTGCGGCCAGAGCTGCACGTCCGGCCCCTCGCCCAGCGACGGGACGCCCGGCAGCAGCGGGCGCGCGTCGATCCACTCGACCCGGCCGCCCTGCTCGCGCAGCACGTCGTCCACGACCGCGCGCGTCTCCGCGAGGTGCGGCGAGCAGGTCGCGTAGCCGACGACGCCACCGACGCGGGTGGCCTCGATGGCCGAGCGCAGCAGGTCCCGCTGGAGCGGGCCGACGGCGGCGACGTCCTGCGGGCGGCGGCGCCAGCGGGCCTCCGGGCGGCGGCGCAGCGCGCCGAGGCCGGAGCAGGGGACGTCCACCAGGACCCGGTCGAAGCCGCCGGACTTCCACGCCGGCCGGGTGCCGTCGGCGGCGATCACGGTGTACGGGCCGGGGTTGCCTTCGAGTGCGCGGGCGACCAGCCGGGCGCGGTGCGGCTGCCTCTCGCTGGCGACCAGCGCGGCGCCCCGCTCGGCGGCCAGCGCGCCGAGCAGCGCGGCCTTGCCGCCGGGGCCGGCGCAGCCGTCCAGCCAGAGCCGGTCGGGGCCGTCGAGCGGTGCCGCGGCGAGTGCGAGCGCGACCAGCTGGCTGCCCTCGTCCTGGACGCCGGCCCGGTTCTGCTGCACGGCCTCCACCGAGCCCGGGTCGCCGCCCTCGGCGAGCCGCAGCGCGTACGGGGACCAGCGGCCGGGCTCGGCCTCGGGGAGGGCGTCGGCGAGTTCGCCGACGGTGGCCCGGCCGGGGCGCGCCACCAGGGTGACCTCGGGCCGCTCGTTGTCGGCGCGCAGCAGCTCCTCCACGGCGGCGCGCCCGGAGGCGTCGGGCTGCCAGCGGCCGAGCGAGTCCCAGAGGGCGGCGACGACCCAGCGGGGGTGGGAGTGGACGACGGCGAGGTGGTCCTCGGCGTCCTGGTCGTACGGCGGGGCGACCTGCCCGATCCAGGTGTCGAGGTCGTGGGCGCTGATCCGGCGCAGCACGGCGTTGACGAACTTGGCCTTGCCGTCGCCGAGGACCACCCGGGCCAGTTCGACGGTGGCCGAGACCGCCGCGTGGCTGGGGATGCGGGTGGTGAGGAGCTGGTGCGCGCCGAGCGAGAGCACGTCGAGCACCGGCGGGTCGACCTTGCTGAGCGGGCGGTCGATGCAGGCGGCGATGACCGCGTCGTAGGTGCCCTGCAGGCGCAGGGTGCCGTAGACGAGTTCGGTGGCGAGCGCGGCGTCGCGCCGGTCCATGCCCTTCTGCTCGGCCTCACGGAGCAGGGAGGGCAGGATCAGGTTCGCGTAGGCGTCGCGCTCGTCGACGGCGCGCAGGGCGCGGAACGCGACGATCCGGGCCGGGTCCTTCTTCGGGCGGCGGTGCGGCCGGGGCGCGCGCTTGGCGCCGGGGGTGCTGCTGGGCGTGCTCATACCTGTGTGCCTCAAAGTGCTGCGGGGTTATCAAGGGAACAGTAACGCGAAACCCGCGCCCGGGCTCCCAGGCCCGGCTTCCGGCGCTCTCCGCCGCCCGTTCGTCCAAGTAGGGTGATCATCTGCCCGCCGGGGAGGCGGGCCGACGACAAGGGGGTCGACGGGAATGAGTTCACGCCTGGTTTCGGGACGGGTTTCGGGAGTTCCGGGACGGATCGCAGCCGCCGCCGCGGCGCTGCTGCTGGCCGGCGCCTGCAGCAGCGGGGGCGGCGGCCAGAGCGGCGGCAGCAGCCAGGGCGGCACCGGCGGCACCACGGGAACGGCCACGGCGACAGCAACGCCCACCGCCTCGGCCACGCCCCGCAAGAGCTTCGACCCGCCGTCCGCGTTCGACCGGGCCAAGGGCGTGCCGTTGCCCGTCCAGGCCAAGGCCTCCGCGGTCCTCCTCGACGGCCTGACCGCCTACTTCCCGGCCAAGGAGGGCCTCCAGGCGGTCGACCTGACCACCGGCCAGGTGGTCGGCACGGCCGCCACCCAGCAGCCCTCCGGTCTCGCCGAGGTTCCGGTGCTCGCCGAGGTGGGCGGCAAGCGCCTGGTGATCGGTTCCTTCCCGGAGCTCGTCCACGGCCAGGGCACCGCCGTGGACCACGCGGTCGCAGAGCTGGTGGCCATGGACGCCGGCACCCGCGCGCCCGCCTGGTCGCTGCCGCTCGACCTGCCCCAGGGCTTCGCCGAGTCCAAGTACGCGACCCTGCTCGGCGTGCGCGGCAACACGGCCGTGGTCGCCGTCTCGGACTCCGACCACGGCGCCGTCCTCGCCGTGGACCTCGCCACCAGGAAGACCCTCTGGACCCAGAACGGCTTCTTCGGCGCCGCACTCACCGAGGGTCAGATCGTCGGCATCGTCACCCAGGACGGCGTCAGGCAGAAGCTGTCGGCGCTCAACCTCGCCGACGGCAAGACCGCGTGGAGCGCGGAGGCCGACTCGTACCAGACGACGGTGCGCCCGGCCGGGCCGGCCACCGTGGTCGTCCAGGGCCGGGACTACGGCTCGGCCAAGAACTTCGCCTGGCTGGTGGACGGCACGACCGGCAAGCGGACGCTCGACTTCTCCGGCGGGTTCACGCACGTCTGCACCTACGACGGCCGCTCGGTGACCGTCTGCGCCACCGACTCAACGGCCTTCGCAGTCGAGCCCGCCACCGGCAAGGTGCTCTGGAAGCTCCCGGACGACGCGAACACCCGCGTCGCACCGAGGGTCACCGCGGTCCGGCACGGCGTCGTCTACGGGACCACAAAGAACGGCCCGGTCATGCTGGACGCCTCCACCGGCCAGGACCGGCCCGGCAGCCCCCAGCTCGCGCCGGTCGCCGTCAACGAGTACGTCGGCCTCGCCCCGGCCGAGGGCACCGGCCAGGTCCTCACCGCCTACCCCGCCACCGGCTGACTCCCGCACGGGTGGCGGCCGGGCGCGGCCGGCCCGCCACCCGGTCAGTCCTCGCCGACGAGGCCGAACCGCTCGCCGGACTCGATCCGCGCCCCCCGGGCCCAGTCCGCGGCCCGCATCGCCTTCTTGCCCTGCGGCCGCACCTCGCCCAGCTCCACCTCGTGGCTGCCGGTGCCGACCCGGACGCTGTTCTTGCCGACAGCCAGCTCCCCGGGTGCGAGCGCCGACGAGTCCGTCACCAGCTTGACGGGGCCGGTGACCTTGAGCCGCTCGCCGCGGAACGTGGTCCAGGCGCCGGGGGCGGGGGCGCAGCCGCGCACCACCCGGTCGACGCGGAGCGCGGGGTGGGTCCAGTCGATCCGGGCGTCCTCGACGGTGATCTTCGGCGCGAGCGTGATGCCCTCGGCGGGCTGCGGGACGGCGTGCAGGCTGCCGTCGGCGATGCCGTCCATGGTGGCGGTGAGCAGGTGGGCGCCGGAGCGGGCGAGCCGGTCGAGCAGTTCACCGCTGGTGTCGGTGGCGCGGATCTCCTCGGTGAGGACGCCGAAGACCGGGCCGGAGTCCAGGCCCTGTTCGATCAGGAAGGTCGACGCGCCGGTGACCTCATCGCCGGCCAGCACCGCGTGCTGGACGGGGGCGGCGCCGCGCCAGGCGGGGAGCAGCGAGAAGTGCAGGTTGACCCAGCCGTGCTTGGGGATCTCCAGCGTGCCGGGGCGCAGCAGCGCACCGTAGGCGACCACCGGGCAGCAGTCGGGGGCGAGTTCGGTGAGGCGGGCGACGAACTCCGGGTCGCTGGGCTTCGCCGGCTTGAGGACCTCGATCCCGGCTTCCTCGGCGCGCTGGGCGACGGGGCTGGCGACCAGCTTGCGGCCGCGTCCGGCGGGGGCGTCGGGGCGGGTGACCACCGCGACGACCTCGTGCCGGTCGGAGGCGAGCAGGGCGTCCAGGGCGGGAACGGCGACCTCGGGGGTGCCGGCGAACACGAGGCGCATCAAGTGCCTTTCTGGTGGCGGGAGTTCAAATAGTCAGAACTGAAGGAAAGCGGCTGGGGCCCGGTCCGGCGTCAGCGCGCCGACCCGAAGGTGCTGTGCGGCGAGACCTTGACGACGGGCGCGGGGGCACCGCCCCAGTCGGTCTCGCGGATCGCCTTCAACGCGGCCTTGCGCTGCTCGCGGTCGAGGCGGTCGATGAAGATGATGCCGTCGAGGTGGTCGGTCTCGTGCTGGATGCAGCGGGCGAGCAGGTGGGTGCCCTCGACGGTGACCGGGTCGCCGTACATGTTGAAGCCCTTGGCGACGACGCCGTACGCGCGCTTGGTGTCGTAGCGCAGGCCCGGCAGCGAGAGGCAGCCTTCGGGGCCGTCCTGCTCCTCCTCGGTGAGCGACAGGTCGGGGTTGATCAGGTGCCCGGTGACGCCGTCCACGTGGTAGGTGAACACCCGCAGGGAGATACCGAGTTGAGGCGCGGCCAGGCCGGCACCGGGGGCGTCGAGCATGGTGTCGGTGAGGTCCCTGACGAGGGTGCGCAGCTCCTTGTCGAAGGTGATCACCGGCTGCGCGGTGGCCCGGAGGACGGGGTCTCCGAAGATGCGGATCGGCTGGATCGCCACGGGCTACGGGCTCCTGTCCGTCGGGAGGTCGGGGCGGGCGGGGCTGCTGAAGTTGGGCCGGCCACCGGCCAGTCTATGCAATCCCACCCGTCCTCCTCCGGCCGCGCCCGGGCATCTGGCATATCCCGACTCGCCGGGCTGCGTGACCCCGGCCCCCGGTCGGGCGTTGGTCAAGTGAGATTGACCAGGGCCGGAACGCGCGGGACACCGCGTTCCGGCCGAGCTGAACCGTACGGAAGGTGGCACGTAGGCCATGGCCGAGCAGATCAATCACGACGCCCGGGCGCGGGCGAGCCTGCACCTGCTGGTGCGGGACATCGAGCGGGTGAGGCGGCAGGTCGACGCTCTGCGGACGCTCACCGCCCAGTTGGGCAACGTCTACCGTCCGCGCCGCCCCAGCACCTCTGCGGGGTTCGTGGTGTACGGACGGGCGCCGGCGCCGACGGTACGTCTCGCGCAGGAGCTGCGCGAGAGCGTGGAGACGCTGGTGGCGGCGGCGGTCGAGTTCGACCGGGCGCTGGGCTTCTCCTGGGACTCGGTGGGCTCGGCCCTCGGGGTCACCAAGCAGGCGGTGCACCGGCGGTACGGGATGCGCCGGCCGACCAGCGAGCTGCTGGCGGCCGGCGGGGTGCCGGCCTCCGACGTGCCGGGCCCGAGCCGGCCGGACCGCTCCGAGGAGCTGCCGGCCGCCGCGCCCGCCCCGACCGGGCTGGCCGCGACCGTCCCGGCGGCCCGCCAGGGCGGCCTGGACCGCGCCGCGCTGGACCGCTCCACCCACGAGCGCTCCACCCACGACCGCGGCAACCTCGACCGCAGCAGCCTCGACCGCACCGGCGTCCCCCTACGCGGCTGAGCGGCAGCACGCCCCGGGTGGGGGACGGAGCATCCCGCCGTCCCTCACCCGATGTCGGTCGGATCGATCCGCACCTTCACCGCCTCCGGCGTCCGCAGCGCGATCCGCGCGATCTGCGCCGCCTTGAGCGCCGCCGCCAGCGCCGCGCCCTGCCCGGGCGGCACCCTCAGCAGCGCCCGCTCCTGCTCCTCCCCCCGCAGCGCCGGCGCCGGCACCGGCCCGAGCACGTCGGCCTCCGACGGCAGCCGGATCAGCCCTAGGAGGTCCGCTACCGCCGCCGGGCTGCCGGCCACCGAGGCCATCCGCGACACCGGCGGGAAGTGCAGCTGCGCCCGTTCGTCCAGCTCCAGCCCGGCGTGGCCGAGCGGGTCCCAGCGGACCAGTGCCTGCACCGGCCGCGCGGTCGGCTCGGCGACAACGACCACCGTGCCGCCCTCCGTCGAGGGCTTGACCAGGGCGGCGGCGGCCAGCCAGAGCCGAAGCGTCTCCTCCCCGGCCCGCAGGTCGGGGCGGCTGAGCAGGGCCCATCCGTCCAGCAGCAGCGCGGCCGCGTACCCGCCGCCCTCCACCACCGGCTCGGCGCCCGGGGTGGAGATCACCAGCGCAGGCTCGTCGGGGACGGTCGCCAGCACGGCATCCCGTCCGGAGGTCCGCACCGGGACGCGCGGGAACGCCTTGCCCAGCTCCTCCGCAGTCCGCCGCGCGCCGACCACCTGGGCCCGCAGCCGGAACGAGCCGCACTCCTGGCAGTGCCAGTCGTTCTCCGGCTCCCCGCACCACGCGCAGCGCAGCGGCGCATCGGCGGAGGACGCCTCCAGCGGCCCCTCGCACCGCCGGCACCGGGCGGGCGTCCGGCAGCGGCCGCAGGACAGCCGGGGGACGTAGCCCCGCCGGGGCACCTGGATCAGCACCGGCCCGCCGCTCGCCAGCGCCTCCCGGGCGACCTCCCAGGCCACCGAGGGCAGCCGGGCGGCCTGGGCGGCGGCGTCCCGGTGCTGGTCCTGGTCGGTGACGGTGCGGACCCGCGGCGCCACCTGCCGGACGGTCTCCCGGTCGGCGGCCAGCGGCCGGGCCCACCCGGTGCGGACCAGCTGCGCGCCCTCGACCGTCACGGCGTGCCCGCCGAGCAGTACGCCCGCGCCCTCCTCGGCGGCGCGCAGCAGCGCCACCTCGCGCACGTGCGGGTGCGGGGCGCGCGGGTCGCTGTGGCTGCCGTCGCCGTCGGACCAGACGACCACCAGCCCGAGGTCACGCACCGGCGCGAACATCGCGGCGCGGGTGCCGACGGCGGCGTGCACCGAACCGCGGCTGACCAGCAGCCATCGCCGGTACCGCTCCCGGGGGCCGAGGTCGGCGGCCAGGGTGGCGTGCATGCCCTCGCCCAGCAGTTCGGTCAGCGCCTGGTCCACCCGGGCCACCGAGCGCCCCTCCGGCAGCACGACCAGCGCGCCCCGCCCGCTCGCCAGGGTGGCGGCGACGGCCCGGGCGATCTCGTACGGCCAGCCGGGGCCGGGCAGCGCCGTCCAGACCGCGCGCGGCGAGCCGCCGCCGGCCAGCGAGGCGAGGAAGTCCGGTCCTGCGGGGTACCGCGACCAGCCGCCCGGCGCCGGAGCGGCGGGCCGCGGCCGGGGGGCCGGCGAGGGCTCGGCCTCGGCCTTGGCGTGCCGGGGCGGCACCGCGAGCTGGAGGACGTCGGCCAGGGTGCCGGCGTACCGGTCGGCGACGGTCCGGCAGAGCCGCAGCAGGTGCGGGGTGAGCACCGGCTCGGGCGAGAGCACCTGGGCGAGTGGCGCCAGCGGGCCGGCGAAGTCGCTCTTCTCCAGCCGGGCGACGATGAATCCGTCGTGCAGCTCCCCGCCCTCGCGCTGGCCCTTCACCACCCGGGCCCCGAACCGCACCCGGACCCGGACCCCGGGGAGTGCCTCCTCCGCCATCGCGGCGGGCACCTCGTAGTCGAAGAACTTGTCGATGGTCAGCACGCCCTTGTCGACCACCACCCGGGCGACCGGCAGGTGCTCGGCCCGCTTGGCGCCACGCCACGTCCGGGGCTTGGCCCGGCGGACCGTCTCGCGGATGAACGCCAGCTGCTCCGGGCCCCCGCCCTCGTCCTCACTCCCCTGCGCGCTGCTCATCGCTCCCAGTACTACCAGGTCACACCGACAGAACCCCAACAACCCCCGCACAACGCCGCAGGCGGCGGCTCCCCGGTACCCGGGGGGCCGCCGCCTGCGGTGAGCCGATCAGATGATCAGTCCTGCACAGCCTTCTTCAGCTGCTCGACCCGGTCGGTCCGCTCCCAGGTGAAGTCCGCCAGCTCACGGCCGAAGTGGCCGTACGCGGCGGTCTGGGCGTAGATGGGCCGCAGCAGGTCGAGGTCGCGGATGATCGCGGCCGGGCGGAGGTCGAACACCTCGGTCACGGCCTTCTGGATCGCCAGCACCGGAACGGTCTCGGTGCCGAAGGTCTCCACGAAGAGGCCGACGGGCTCGGCCTTGCCGATCGCGTACGCGACCTGCACCTCGGCGCGGCGGGCGAGGCCGGCGGCGACGATGTTCTTCGCCACCCAGCGCATCGCGTACGCGGCCGAGCGGTCCACCTTGGACGGGTCCTTGCCCGAGAAGGCGCCACCGCCGTGACGGGCCATGCCGCCGTAGGTGTCGATGATGATCTTGCGGCCGGTCAGGCCGGCGTCGCCCATCGGGCCGCCGATCTCGAAGCGGCCGGTCGGGTTGACCAGGAGGCGGTAGCCGTCGGTCACCAGCTTGATGCCCTGCTCGGCGAGCGCCTTCAGCTCCGGCTCGACGACGAACTCGCGGATGTCCGGGGTCAGCAGCGAGTCCAGGTCGATGTCACTGGCGTGCTGCGAGGACACGACCACGGTGTCCAGGCGGACGGCCTTGTCGCCGTCGTACTCGATGGTGACCTGGGTCTTGCCGTCCGGGCGCAGGTACGGGATCGTCCCGTTCTTGCGCACCTCGGACAGGCGGCGCGACAGGCGGTGCGCCAGGGTGATCGGCAGCGGCATCAGCTCCGGCGTCTCGTCCGAGGCGTAGCCGAACATCAGGCCCTGGTCACCGGCGCCCTGCTTGTCCAGGTCGTCTGCGTCGTCCCCCTGGGCGGAGCCCTCGACCCGGGCCTCGTACGCCGTGTCGACACCCTGTGCGATGTCGGGCGACTGGGCACCGATGGACACCGACACGCCGCAGGAGGCGCCGTCGAAGCCCTTCTTCGAGCTGTCGTAGCCGATCTCCAGGATCTTGTCCCGGACGAGCTGCGCGATCGGCGCGTACGCCTTGGTCGTCACCTCGCCGGCCACGTGCACCTGGCCGGTGGTGATCAGCGTCTCCACGGCGACCCGCGAGGTCGGGTCCTCCCGCAGCAGAGCGTCGAGGATGGTGTCGCTGATCTGGTCAGCGATCTTGTCGGGGTGTCCCTCGGTCACGGACTCCGAGGTGAACAGGCGGCGAGACACAGCGCTCCCTGGGGTTGCAGCGGCTGCTGACTGAAGGCCCCCGGCGAACCGGGGACATCCGGAAAGACTTGATTCCTGGAGTGTAACGGTCAGCTACCGGCACGCGTCACTCCAATCCGAAATTTTGAGATCGGACGATCACCGGTCTGGATCAGTCGGCGATCGTTTCCAGCCGCTCGGCGACCAGGTCCCAGACCACGTCGGCGAGCGCCTCCTTGAGGCCCACCGGCACCGCCGTCTCACTGCCGTCCGAACCCAGGACAACGGCCTCGTTGACGTCCTGGCCGAAGGCCTTTCCGTTGCCCACCTCGTTGACGACCAGCAGGTCACAGCCCTTGCGGGCGAGCTTGGCCCGGCCGTTGGCGAGCACGTCGTCGGTCTCCGCCGCGAAACCCACGACCAGTTGAGCCGAACGGGGCCGGTGGGCGGAGATCTCGGCCAGGATGTCCGGGTTCCGCACCAGTGCGACCGGCGCCGGCTCGACCCCCTCGACCTTCTTGATCTTGCCGGTGGCGTACTCGGCCGGCCGGAAGTCGGCGACCGCCGCGGCCATCACCACCGCGTCCGCGTCGGCCGCCGCCTTCAGCGCGGCGTCCCGCAGCTCCAGCGCGGTCGAGACGTGCACCACATCGACGCCGGCCGGGTCGGGCAGCTCGGCGTTGGCCGAGAGCAGCGTCACCCGCGCGCCGCGCGCGGCGGCGGTCACGGCCAGCGCGTAGCCCTGCTTGCCGGAGGAGCGGTTGCCGAGGAAGCGCACCGGGTCGAGCGGCTCCCGGGTGCCGCCGGCCGAGACCACCACGTGCCGGCCGGCCAGGTCGGAGCGGACGCCGCCGTGCCGCAGCACGGCCCGGCAGGCGTCGAAGATCGCGGACGGCTCGGGCAGCCGTCCCTTGCCGGTGTCCTTGCCGGTCAGCCGCCCGACGGCGGGCTCCAGCACGATCACGCCCCGGCGGCGCAGCGTGGCGACGTTCTCCCGGGTGGCCGGGTGCTCCCACATCTCGGTGTGCATCGCGGGCGCCAGCACCACCGGGCAGCGCGCGGTGAGCAGCGTGTTGGTGAGCAGGTCGTCGGCGAGCCCGTGGGCGGCCTTGGCCATCAGGTCCGCGGTGGCGGGGGCGACCACCACCAGGTCGGCGGTCTGCCCGATCCGCACGTGCGGCACCTCGTGGACGCGGTCCCAGGTCTCGGTGGCGGCCGGCCGGCCGGAGAGGGCGGCCCAGGTGGCCTCGCCGACGAAGTGCAGCGCGGCCTCGGTGGGCACCACGGTGACCTGGTGGCCGGACTCGGTGAACCGTCGCAGCAGCTCGCACGCCTTGTACGCGGCGATCCCGCCGCTGACGCCGAGGACGACGCGCGGGGCGTCCGTCCGGTCCGAAGTCGCGCTCATTCTCCCGGTCTCCTCCACCTCGGCGCCTTCCTCCACATCTGGAGCGTGCTCACCCTACGGCCCCCCGGCGAGCACCCGCACAGTGCCCGTCCTGTGGCGGATCCCACAGCCCCCGGGAACGCCGAAGGGCCCGCCGGAACAAGTCCGACGGGCCCTTCGGGAGAAGGCTCAGGCCGCCTCGATCGCCTCGGCGGTCAGCATGCCCGCGTTGATCTCGCGCAGCGCGATCGACAGCGGCTTCTCGTGCACGTGGGTGTCGACCAGCGGGCCGACGTACTCCAGCAGGCCCTCACCGAGCTGCGAGTAGTACGCGTTGATCTGACGCGCGCGCTTGGCGGCGTAGATCACGAGGCTGTACTTGGAGTCGGTGGCCTCAAGCAGCTCGTCGATCGGCGGGTTGATGATGCCCTCGGGCGCGGTCATGGAAGAGGACACGCGAAAACCTTCCGAAAGGGTGGAAAAGACAGACAGGTCAGGCTACACCGAGCAAGGCTAGCAGTTCGGTCGCTACCTGCTCGACGGAGGTGTTGACAAGGGTGGTGTCGAACTCCGTCTCGGCGGCCAGCTCGACCTTGGCTGCCTCCAGCCGCTTCTCGATCACGTCCTGCGGCTCGGTGCCCCGGCCGGTGAGCCGGCGGACCAGCTCGTCCCAGCTCGGCGGAGCCAGGAAGACCAGCTGCGCCTCGGGCATCGACTCGCGCACCTGGCGGGCGCCCTGCAGATCGATCTCCAGCAGGACGGGCTCGCCGCGCTCCAGCTTCTCCAGCACCGCCGAACGCGGGGTGCCGTAGCGGTTGCCGGCGAAGACGGCCCACTCCAGCAGCTCGCCGTTGGCGATCAGCTTGTCGAACTCGTCGTTGTCGACGAAGTGGTACTGGACCCCGTTCTGCTCGCCCGGCCTCGGGTGGCGGGTCGTCGCCGACACCGAGAGCCAGACCTCGGGGTGCTGCTTCCTCATATGAGCGACGACCGTGCTCTTGCCGACCCCCGAAGGGCCGGAGAGCACGGTCAGCCGCGGACGCTCACTCATGCACCGATTATCCCGGATCTCGGACGATCCCGGGACCACGGGGGCACGGTCAGGCGGCACCGCCGCCGAACTCCCGCTCCAGGGAGGCGATCTGGTTCGTACCGAGGCCACGGACGCGACGGCTCTCACTGATGCCGAGGCGCTCCATGATCTGCTTGGCGCGGACCTTGCCGACACCCGGAAGGGACTCCAGCAGAGCGGAGACCTTCATCTTGCCGATCACGTCGTTGTCGGCCTTGCCGGCCTTGATCACCTCGTGCAGGGAGGCGCCGGAGTGCTTGAGCCGGTTCTTGACCTCGGCGCGCTCCCGGCGAGCCTCGGCGGCCTTGGCGAGCGCGGCGGTGCGCTGTTCAGGGGTAAGGGGCGGAAGAGCCACGCCGTTCACCTCAGGGTGTGGAAGGAAGGGATTGAGCTATGACTGGTTTGGTTCCCAGGACACCGGCCGCAGTGGAACCTCACGGCTCTGACCTGCGAGAGCAACGGGAATCGCCGCTCTTCGATGACCTATCGCCGGACACTACCCGGATTGCGGCGCCACGTCAGGAAAAGAACACGAAAAGTCCTGGTCAGCCAAGGCCGACCAGGACTTTCCCGGGCAAAATGACCGCGATTGCGGACCTTTGGCGGTACCGATGTGACCGCGCTCACGTCAGGCCGTGAGACGCCGCGCCGCCCCCTCGCGCCACTGCGCAGGGTCATCGGGCCGCTTCACCGCGTCCGCGCGGCTCGTCCCACCGCCCCGTCGAGGTTCGCCGCCCCGCGTCCGCGGACGCGCTTCACCGCCTCCGTGGGCTCACTTCACCGCCTCGCGGACTCACTTCACCGCGTCCGCGTACTCCTGGACGAAGCGGTCCGCCGCCTCCCGCAGGGCCGGCACCGACGGGCCGTGCTTCAGCACGTCCCGGCTGACGCTCGGCACCACGTTGCGCACCGAGGCGCCGAAGACGCGCGGCAGGTCCGCCATGGTGGCGCCCTGGGCGCCGATGCCGGGAGCCAGCAGCGGGCCGTTGATCGCCAGGTCCACGCCCGCGTCGGCCAGGGTCGCGCCGACCACCGCGCCGAAGGAGCCGAGCGGCTCGGCGCCGGCGTTCTCGGCAGCCAGCTGCCGCAGCACCGAGGCGGCCACCGTCTCGCCGCCGGCGCCGACCGCGCGCTGCACCTCGGCGCCCTCGGGGTTCGAGGTGAGCGCCAGCGCGAAGACGCCCGCGCCGTTGGCGGCGGCCAGGTCGAGCGCCGGGCGCAGCGAGCCGAAGCCGAGGTAGGGGCTCACGGTGACGGCGTCGGAGAAGAGCGGGCTGCCCGCGGCGAGGAAGGCCTCCGCGTAGGCGGCCATGGTGGAGCCGATGTCGCCGCGCTTGGCGTCCATCAGGACGAGGGCGCCGGCCGAGCGGGCCTCCTCGACGGACTTCTCCAGCACCGCGACGCCCTTGGAGCCGAAGCGCTCGAAGAAGGCGGCCTGCGGCTTGAGCACGGCCACCCGGTCGGCCAGGGCCTCGACGACGGTCCGGCTGAAGGTCTCCAGGCCCGCGACGGAGTCCTCCAGCCCCCAGGCGGCGAGCAGGGAGGCGTGCGGGTCGATGCCGACGCAGAGCTGGCCGCGGGTGTCGAGGGCCTGGCGCAGGCGGGCGCCGAAGGGGGCGAGGGTCATGACGTCCTTTCCGGAGGGGCGGGAGAGCGTGGGGGGGTTCAGGAGGCCTTGCGGGCGGGGACGGCGCTGCCGACGGCGGCGGCCAGGTCGCGGAAGCCGCCGGCCCGGACCCGGGCGGAGAGGCCCTTGTGGATGCCGCGGCACCAGAACGGTCCCTGGTAGATGAAGGCGCTGTAGCCCTGGACAAGGTCGGCGCCGTGGACGATGCGCTGCCAGGCGTCCTCGGCGGTCTCGATGCCGCCGACCGAGACCAGCGTCAGCCGGCCCTCGGTGCGAGCGCGCAGGCGCTGGAGCACCTCCAGCGCGCGCTCCTTGAGCGGGGCGCCGGACAGGCCGCCCATGCCGATCTCCTCGACCCGGGCGGCGGGGGTGCGCAGGCCCTCGCGGCCGATGGTGGTGTTGGTGGCGATGATGCCGTCGAGGCCCAGCTCCAGGGCGAGGTCGGCGACCGCGTCGACGTCCTCGTCGGCCAGGTCGGGGGCGATCTTGACCAGCAGCGGCACGTGGTGCGCGGTGGAGCGGTCGGCGGCCTCACGGACGGCCTCGAGCAGCGGCCCGAGGTGCGAGACGGCCTGGAGGTTGCGCAGCCCGGGGGTGTTCGGGGAGCTGACGTTGACCACCAGGTAGTCGGCGTACTTGGCGAGCCGCTCGGTGGACTTGACGTAGTCGCCGATCGCGTCGGCCTCCTCGACCACCTTGGTCTTGCCGATGTTGATGCCGACGACCGGGGTGGAGGTGGTGTGCGGGCGCTGGGCGAGGCGGGCGGCGACCCGGGCCGAGCCCTGGTTGTTGAAGCCCATCCGGTTGATCAGCGCGCGGTCCTCGACCAGGCGGAACAGCCGCGGGGCCGGGTTGCCCGGCTGCGGCTCGCCGGTGATGGTGCCGATCTCGACGTAGTCGAAGCCGATCATCGACAGGCCGTCGATGCCGACGCCGTTCTTGTCGAAGCCGGCCGCGAGGCCGAACGGGCCGGGCAGGTCGAGGCCGAGGGCCGTGGTGCGCAGCGCCCGGTCGCGCGGGGCGAGCACCAGCTTGACCACGGTGCGCAGCCCGGGCACCGAGGCGGCCAGCCGGATCCAGAAGAAGGCGAGGTGGTGGGCCTTCTCCGGGTCCATCTTCTTGAACACGAGGTCGAACAGCAGCTTGTACAAAACAGGGCTCCCATCGGGGGCGGGCGCAGCCCGTCGGCAGGGTGGCGGTGGCGGGCCTGGGGGTCCCCCCGGCCGAAAGGCTGGGGAGGGTGGGCATGGCAGTGGGGGGCACCCGGCGGTTCGGTGCCCCCCACTGCGGTGGTGCTACTTGCTGCGGCCGGCGTTGATCAGCTCGGCGTGCTCCTGGAGCGACATCACCCCGACCTCGTCGCGCAGCAGCGCGTCGATGCCCTGGACGGCGGCGCCCATGGCCTGGACGGTGGTCAGGCAGGGCACGGCGCGGGCGACGGCGGCGGTGCGGATCTCGTAGCCGTCGAGGCGGCCGCCGGTGCCGTACGGCGTGTTGATGATGAGGTCGACCTCACCGTCGTGGATCAGCTGGACGATGGTCTTCTCACCGTTCGGGCCCTCGCCCTCGCTGTGCTTGCGCACCAGCGTGGACGGGATGCCGCCGCGCTGGAGCACCTCGGCGGTGCCGGCGGTGGCGAGCACCTCGAAGCCGAGGCCGACCAGCGCGCGGGCCGGGAAGACCAGGTTGCGCTTGTCCCGGTTGGCGACCGACACGAAGACCTTGCCCCGGGTCGGCAGCGCGCCGTACGCACCGGACTGGGCCTTGGCGTACGCGGTGCCGAAGACCTTGTCGATGCCCATGACCTCGCCGGTGGAGCGCATCTCCGGGCCGAGGACGGTGTCCACGCCGCGGCCGTGCACGTCGCGGAAGCGGCTCCACGGCATCACGGCCTCCTTGACGGAGATCGGGCAGTCGGCGGGCAGCGTGCCTCCGTCGCCGTCGGCCGGGAGCAGGCCCTCGGCGCGCAGCTCGGCGATGGTGGCGCCGAGCGAGATCCGGGCGGCGGCCTTGGCCAGCGGCACCGCCGTCGCCTTGGAGGTGAACGGCACCGTGCGGGAGGCGCGCGGGTTGGCCTCCAGCACGTAGAGGATGTCGCCGGAGAGCGCGAACTGGATGTTGATCAGGCCGCGGACGCCGACGCCGCGGGCGATCGCCTCGGTGGAGGCGCGAAGCCGCTTGATGTCGTAGCCGCCGAGGGTGATCGGGGGCAGCGCGCAGGCGGAGTCGCCGGAGTGGATGCCGGCCTCCTCGATGTGCTCCATGACGCCGCCGAGGTAGAGCTCGGTGCCGTCGTAGAGCGCGTCGACGTCGATCTCGACCGCGTCGTCGAGGAAGCGGTCGATCAGCACCGGGTGCTCGGAGATGAGGCCCGCGTGCCGCTCCAGGTAGGAGGCGAGGGAGGCCTCGTCGTAGACGATCTCCATGCCGCGGCCGCCGAGCACGTAGGACGGGCGGGCCAGGACGGGGTAGCCGATCTCGTCGGCGATCGCCTTGGCCTCCTCGAAGGAGAAGGCGGTGCCGTGCTTGGGCGCGGGCAGGCCCGCGTCGCGCAGCACGCGGCCGAAGGCGCCGCGCTCCTCGGCGAGGTCGATCGCCTCGGGCTGGGTGCCGACGATCGGCACGCCGTTGTCCTTGAGCGCCTGGGCCAGGCCGAGCGGGGTCTGGCCGCCGAGCTGGACGATGACGCCCGCCAGCGGGCCGGCCTGCTGCTCGGCGTGGACGATCTCCAGGACGTCCTCCAGGGTGAGCGGCTCGAAGTAGAGCCGGTCGGAGGTGTCGTAGTCGGTGGAGACGGTCTCCGGGTTGCAGTTGACCATCACGGTCTCGTACCCGGCGTCGGCCAACGCGAAGGAGGCGTGCACGCAGGAGTAGTCGAACTCGATGCCCTGGCCGATGCGGTTCGGGCCGGAGCCGAGGATGATCACGGCGGGCTTGGTGCGCGGGGCGACCTCGTTCTCCTCGTCGTAGGACGAGTAGAAGTACGGGGTCTTGGCGGCGAACTCGGCGGCGCAGGTGTCGACGGTCTTGAACACCGGGCGGATGCCGAGCGCGTGCCGGACCTCGCGGACGATGTCGGGGCGCAGGCCGCGGATCTCGCCGATCTGCTGGTCGGAGAAGCCGTGCCGCTTGGCGTGGCGCAGCAGCTCGGGGGTGAGGCGCTCGGCCTCGGCCAGCTCGGCGGCGATCTCGTCCAGCAGGAAGAGCTGGTCGACGAACCACGGGTCGATCTTGGTGGCCTCGAACACCTCCTCCTGGGTGGCGCCGGCCCGGATGGCGTCCATCACGGTGTTGATCCGGCCGTCGGTGGGCACGACCGCCTTGGTCAGCAGCTCGTCCTTGTCGCCGATCTCGCCGGCCCAGGAGAACTGCGAGCCCTTCTTCTCCAGCGACCGCAGCGCCTTGTTGAGCGCCTCGGGGAAGTTGCGGCCCATGGCCATGGCCTCGCCGACCGACTTCATGGTGGTGGTCAGCGTGGCGTCCGCGCTCGGGAACTTCTCGAACGCGAAGCGCGGGACCTTCACCACGACGTAGTCGAGGGTCGGCTCGAAGGAGGCCGGGGTCTGCTCGGTGATGTCGTTGGGGATCTCGTCCAGCGTGTAGCCGACGGCCAGCTTGGCGGCGATCTTGGCGATCGGGAAGCCGGTCGCCTTGGAGGCCAGCGCCGAGGAGCGCGAGACACGCGGGTTCATCTCGATGACGATGACCCGGCCGTCCTCGGGGTTGACCGCGAACTGGATGTTGCAGCCGCCGGTGTCGACGCCGACCTCGCGGATGACGGCGATGCCGATGTCGCGCAGGATCTGGTACTCGCGGTCGGTGAGGGTCATCGCCGGGGCGACGGTGATGGAGTCACCGGTGTGGACGCCCATCGGGTCGAAGTTCTCGATGGAGCAGACCACGACGCAGTTGTCGTTCTTGTCGCGCATCAGCTCCAGCTCGTACTCCTTCCAGCCGAGGATGGACTCCTCCAGGAGCACCTCGGTGGTCGGCGAGAGGGTCAGGCCCTGGCCGGCGATGCGGCGCAGGTCCTCCTCGTTGTGGGCGAAGCCGGAGCCGGCGCCGCCCATGGTGAAGGAGGGGCGGACCACGACCGGGTAGCCGCCGAGGGTGTCGACGCCGGCCAGCACGTCGTCCATGGTGTGGCAGATGACCGAGCGGGCGGACTCGCCGTGGCCGATCTTGGCGTTGACCGCCTCGACCACGCCCTTGAAGAGCTCGCGGTCCTCGCCCTTGTGGATCGACTCGACCTTGGCGCCGATCAGCTCGACGTTGTACTTGGCGAGCACGCCGTTGGCGTCCAGCGAGATCGCGGTGTTGAGCGCGGTCTGGCCGCCGAGGGTCGGCAGGAGGGCGTCGGGGCGCTCCTTGGCGATGATCTTCTCGACGAACTCCGGGGTGATCGGCTCGACGTAGGTGGCGTCGGCGATCTCCGGGTCGGTCATGATCGTGGCCGGGTTGGAGTTGACCAGGATGACCCGCAGGCCCTCGGCCTTGAGCACCCGGCAGGCCTGCGTGCCCGAGTAGTCGAACTCGGCGGCCTGGCCGATCACGATCGGGCCGGACCCGATCACCAGGACGGACTTGATGTCAGTGCGCTTAGGCACGCTGGCCCTCCATGAGCTCAACACTGTGCTTGTCGTCGCCTCGCATGAGCGCGACGAACCGGTCGAAGAGGTAGGCCGCGTCGTGCGGGCCGGCTGCCGCTTCGGGGTGGTACTGCACGCTGAAGGCGGGCACGTCCAGCGCCTGGAGGCCCTCGACCACGTCGTCGTTCAGGCAGACGTGGGAGACCTCGACGCGGCCGTAGGGCGTGTCGCTCACCTTGTCCAGCGGTGCGTTCACGGCGAAGCCGTGGTTGTGCGCGGTGACCTCGACCTTGCCGGTGGTGCGGTCCTGGACCGGCTGGTTGATGCCGCGGTGACCGTACTTGAGCTTGTAGGTGCCGAAGCCCAGCGCGCGGCCGAGGATCTGGTTGCCGAAGCAGATCCCGAAGAACGGGGTCCTGCGCTCCAGCACGCCCTGCGCCACGGCGACCTGGTGGTCGGCGGTGGCCGGGTCGCCCGGGCCGTTGGAGAAGAAGACGCCGTCCGGCTCGACGGCGTAGACGTCCTCCAGCGTGGCGTTGGCCGGCAGCACGTGCACCTCGATGCCGCGCTCGGCCATCCGCTGCGGGGTCATCGCCTTGATGCCGAGGTCCAGCGCGGCGACGGTGAACTTCTTCTCGCCGATCGCGGGCACCACGTACGGCTCGGTGGTGGCGACCTCGGCGCAGAGGTCGGCGCCCTTCATCTCGGGCGACTGCTGCACCTTGGCCAGCAGCGCGGCGTCGTCCGCCAGCCCCTTGCCGGAGAAGATGCCGCAGCGCATGGCGCCGCGCTCGCGCAGGTGGCGGGTGAGCGCCCGGGTGTCGATGCCGCTGATGCCGACGACGCCCTGGTTGGCCAGCTCCTCGTCCAGCGACCGGCGCGAGCGCCAGTTGGACGCCACGCGGGCGGGGTCACGCACGACGTAGCCGGCGACCCAGATCCGCCGGGACTCGTCGTCCTCGTCGTTCCAGCCGGTGTTGCCGATCTGCGGGGCGGTCATCACAACGATCTGGCGGTGGTACGACGGGTCGGTCAGGGTCTCCTGGTAGCCGGACATGCCGGTGTTGAAGACCGCCTCGCCGAAGGTCTCGCCGGTGGCGCCGTAGGCCTGGCCGCGGAAGGTCCGGCCGTCCTCCAGGACGAGCACGGCAGGGACACGCTCCCGCCGTTGGCGCTGCGTGGTGGGGGCAGGTGCGGTCATGGAGCGGCCTCTTCCGTCTTCGTCTTCGTACGTGTTGCGAGTTGAGCGATCGCCTCGACCCAGGCGGTGTGCTCGTCGGGGTGGTCGGCCCGGAAGCCGGAGTCCAGGGCGATGCCCGTGGGGGTCCCCCCGGCCGAAGGCTGGGGGAGCGTCCAGGTGACGACGAGCAGTCCGGACGGGACGACCTTTCCGGCGATCCCGGAGTCCGTCCGGGCACCGGTCAGGTGCTCGGCCGGGATCCAGAGGTCGACGTCACCGGGGCGCCGCACCAGCAGGCCGTTGTCGCCGAGGGTCAGATCGGCGCGGCTGCGGGTGCCCAGGCCGTGCGCGACGACCCGGTCCAGCCAGTTCCCGGCGGTGGTGGTGCCGTGGTACCGGCCGCTGGTCTCCAGGATGGTCCGCCCGGCACGCTCCGGCACGGCGGGAAGCGCCGGGATGCCGGACTGGAGGGTGCGGCGCCAGTTCCAGCCCTGGCGCATCAGCCAGTAGACCAGGCCGATGACGACCAGCAGGCCGACGGCCCAGCCGATGTACCCGGGCCAGTTGGTGACCCTGGCCTGCTCCTGGGCGAGCAGGGCGACCGAGCTCACGCGAGCCCGCCCTGCTCGACCAGCTCGCCGGCCAGCACGGTGGCGTTGCCGCGCAGGAAGGTGGCGTGCACCCGTCCGGGCAGGTCGAGGCCCCGGTAGGGGGTGTTGCGGGAGCGCGTGGCGAAGCTGTCGGGGTTCACGGCACCACGGTACGCGGGATCGAACAGCACCAGGTTGGCCGGCTCACCGACCGAGACGGGCCGTCCGTGGCCGCTGAGACGGCCGATCCGGGCCGGGCGGTGCGACATCCGGTCGGCGACGCCCTCCCAGTTCAGCAGGCCGGTGTCGACCATCGTCTGCTGGACCACCGAGAGCGCGGTCTCCAGGCCGACCATGCCCATCGCGGCGACGGCCCACTCGCAGTCCTTGTCCTCGGCCGGGTGCGGCGCGTGGTCGGTGGCGACGGCGTCGATGGTGCCGTCGGCGAGCGCCTTGCGCAGCGCCTGCACGTCGGCGGCGGTGCGCAGCGGCGGGTTCACCTTGTAGACCGGGTCGTAGGAGCGGACCAGCTCGTCGGTCAGCAGCAGGTGGTGCGGGGTGACCTCGGCGGTGACGTCCCAGCCCTTGGCCTTGGCCCAGCGGATGATCTCGACCGAGCCGGCCGTGGAGACGTGGCAGACGTGCAGGCGGGAGCCGACGTGCGCGGCGAGCAGCACGTCGCGGGCGATGATCGCCTCCTCGGCGACGGCCGGCCAGCCGCCGAGCCCGAGCTCGCCGGAGACCTGGCCCTCGTTCATCTGGGCACCCTCGGTGAGCCGCGGCTCCTGGGCGTGCTGGGCGACGACCCCGTCGAAGGCCTTCACGTACTCCAGCGCGCGGCGCATGATGACCGCGTCGTCCACGCACTTGCCGTCGTCGGAGAAGACCCGGACGCCGGCCGCGGACTCGTGCATCGCGCCGAGCTCGGCGAGCTTCTTGCCCTCAAGGCCGACGGTGACGGCGCCGACCGGCTGCACGTCGCAGTAGCCGGACTCCTGGCCGAGCCGCCAGACCTGCTCGACCACGCCGGCGGTGTCGGCCACCGGGAAGGTGTTGGCCATCGCGTGGACGGCGGTGAAGCCGCCCTTGGCGGCGGCCTGGGTGCCGGTGAGCACCGTCTCGGCGTCCTCGCGGCCGGGCTCGCGCAGGTGGGTGTGCAGGTCGACCAGGCCGGGCAGGACGATCAGGCCGCTGGCGTCGATGTCGATGTCGGCCTCGACGGTGAGGCCGGTGCCGATCTCCTTGATGACGCCGTCGGCGAGGTGGAGGTCCTGCGGGGCGCCGCCGAGGAGCTGGGCGTTGCGGATCAGGTAGGTGGTCACTGAGCGGTCTCCACGGAGTCGGTGCGGGGGGCTGCGTCGGCGGGGCCGTCGGCGAAGACGGCGCCTCCGAGCAGCAGGTAGAGGACGGCCATCCGGACGGAGACGCCGTTGGCGACCTGCTCGACCACGGTGCAGCGCGGCGAGTCGGCGACGTCGGCGGTGATCTCCATGCCGCGGACCATCGGGCCGGGGTGCATCACGATGGCGTGCTCGGGCAGCTGGGCCATCCGGCTGCCGTCCAGGCCGTAGCGGCGGCTGTACTCGCGCTCGGTCGGGAAGAAGGCGGCGTTCATCCGCTCGCGCTGGACCCTGAGCATCATCAGCGCGTCCGTCTTGGGGAGCACACTCTCCAGGTCGTAGCTGATCTCGCAGGGCCAGTTCTCGATGCCGATCGGCAGCAGCGTCGGCGGGGCGACGAAGGTGACGTGGGCGCCGAGGGTGGTGAGCAGGTGCACGTTGGAGCGGGCGACCCGGCTGTGCAGGATGTCGCCGACGATGGTCACCCGGCGGCCCGCGAGATCGTGGCCGGCCCCGGGGTTGAGGTGGCGGCGCATGGTGAAGGCGTCGAGCAGGGCCTGGGTGGGGTGCTCGTGGGTGCCGTCACCGGCGTTGATGACGCTGCCGCGCAGCCAGTCGGACTGGGCGAGCCGGGCCGGCGCACCCGAGGCGTGGTGCCGGATGACGACCGCGTCGGCGCCCATGGCCTGGAGGGTGAGCGCGGTGTCCTTGAGGCTCTCGCCCTTGGAGACCGAGGAGCCCTTGGCGGAGAAGTTGATGACGTCGGCGGAGAGCCGCTTCTCGGCGACCTCGAAGGAGGTCTTGGTGCGGGTCGAGTCCTCGAAGAAGAGGTTGACGACGGTTCGGCCACGGAGCGTGGGCAGCTTCTTGACGGCCCGTCCGGAGAGCTGGGCCAGCTCCTCGGCGGTGTCCAGGATCAGCAGCGCGTCGTCGCGGGTGAGGTCGGCGGCGGAGACGAGGTGGCGCTTCACGCGGGTTACTCCGGGAGGTGCGGTTCGGACGGCCGGGAGGCCAGGGCCTGCGAGGAGCGGGCCGCGTAGTCGCGGTCGCCGACCAGCACGGCGTCCACGCCGTCGGTGTCGGCGAGTCGGACCTGCACGGCCTCGCGCAGCGAGGTGGGGAGGTTCTTGCCCACGTAGTCGGCCCGGATCGGCAGCTCGCGGTGGCCGCGGTCGACCAGGACGGCGAGCTGGACGGCGCGCGGGCGGCCGATGTCGCTGAGCGCGTCGAGCGCGGCGCGGATGGTGCGGCCGGAGAAGAGCACGTCGTCGACGAGGATCACCAGCCGGCCGTCGATGCCGTCACCCGGGATCTCGGTGTGCTCCAGCGCGCGGGCGGGCTTGAGCCGCAGGTCGTCCCGGTACATGGTGATGTCCAGGGTGCCGAGCGGGATGTCGCGGCCGGTGATCTGGGCCAGCCTGGCGTGCAGGCGGCGGGCCAGGTGGACGCCCCTGGTGTGGATGCCGAGCAGCACGACGTCCTCCGCGCCCTTGGCGCGCTCGACGATCTCGTGCGCTATCCGGGTGATCACCCGGGCGATGTCCGTGCCGTCCAGCACCTGGTGCGGCGGCCGCGGCGTGGTTTCGTGGTCTGCGGTCATGCCGAAGCGGACCTCCTTCCCCGCCTCACGGGACGGGCCTTAAAGGATGTCTGGGATGGCCCCCGCCGACGTGGCGCGGGCTCCGGCCATCGTACCAGCGCGGCCACCGGCAAACGGACCGACACCATTCCGCTTCATCGGGTTAACGCCCCGGACGTTCCGCCGATGCGGGCCATTCGCACGACTGCCCCATTCGGCTTGACGCAACTACCTCACTCTACGTAACCTCACAGTGAGTTACGAGACGGGCGTCGAACCCACCGGTAACGACGTCGGCGATCGCCCGTGACCCACCACTGAACGCGAAGCAATCTCGTCCGGGGAGACCAATGTCCAGCGACTACGCGAAGCAACTCGGAGGCAAGCTCCGAGCGATCCGCACTCAGCAGGGGCTCTCCCTGCACGGTGTCGAGGAGAAGTCCCAGGGGCGCTGGAAGGCAGTCGTCGTCGGCTCGTACGAGCGCGGCGACCGTGCGGTCACCGTGCAGCGGCTGGCCGAGCTGGCCGAGTTCTACGGCGTGCCGGTGCAGGAGCTGCTGCCCGGCGGTACGCCGGGTGGTGCGGCCGAGCCGCCGCCGCGCCTGGTGCTGGACCTCGAGAGACTGACCCAGGTCCCGTCCGAGAAGGCCGGCCCGCTGCAGCGCTACGCGGCCACCATCCAGAGCCAGCGCGGCGACTACAACGGCAAGGTGCTCTCGATCCGCCAGGACGACCTGCGCACGCTGGCCGTGATCTACGACCAGTCGCCGTCGATCCTCACCGAGCAGCTGATCTCCTGGGGTGTGCTCAACCCCGACGCGCGCCGTGCGGTGCGCGAGGAGGAGGCGAGCTGACCGCTCGCCGCACCGGCTCCGCCCCGCCCTCACCTGCAGAAACGGGCGGAGCTCAGCAGAAACGTCACGGCGCGGCGCCCCGGACCGGGGCCCGCGCCGTCGCGCGTCCGCGCGCCAGGGGCCCGCACCGCCGTACGGCCACGGCCCCGAACCCCTGCACCGCCGTACGGCCACGGGCCCGCCGGAGACCCCACCTGGCCCCGCCGACGGCTCAGCAGACCGTGCCGAGCGAGTAGCCCGGCTCCGCCGCCACCCCGTCCAGCCGCACCGCGCCCTCGGCCGGGGCCCAGTCCTGCCCGCCGCTGGCCCAGGCCCACGCCGTCTGCCGGTACTCCCCGCAGGAGGCCGCCGAGCCCTGCGCGCCGTGCAGCACCGCCAGGCCCGGCAGCTCCCGCGCCAGCCCGGCGCAGAGCACCGCGCAGACCAGCTCCAGGTCCTCGTCGTTGATCCGCACGACGCCGTCCTCCCACTGCAGCACCCGGGCGGCCGCCGTCAGCCGCCCGCCGGGCGCGTCCACCGCGAGCCGCAGCTCGTACACCCCGGCACCGGCGCCCACCAGCATCCGGCGGAACACCTCGGCACCGCGCTGGTACGCCTCCCGCACCGCGCGGCCACGCTCCTCGTACAGCCCGCCGTCCAGCAGCAGGTCGGCGTGGCGCAGGGTCAGCCCGTTCTCCCGGGCCCGGACCAGCCGGGGCACGAAGTCGCCCGCCAGCTCCTCGCCCTGGTAGGCGAGCAGCTGGGTCTGCAGCGGCGGGTTGACGAGGTAGCGGTCGCGGGCGCCCGGCTCGGCCGGGTCGAGGCCGTTCAGCAGACAGAACTCCTCGAAGTCCTGGGGGTGGAACATCCGGGCCCGGACGGTGTCGAAGCCGCGCCGGGCCTCCGTCAGCAGCTCGGCGGTGTCCCGCAGGTAGGACGCGTAGTCGGGCGCGTCGGAGAGGCGCCAGGCGCGGGCCCGCTCGAAGTCGGCGGCGCTGGTCAGGACACCGATGACGAAGGCCTGGTCGCCGCCGGCCGGGCGCCGCTCGGCCCGCTCGTGCCGCGACCGCGCGCGGGGGCGCGGGCCGGCGGCGGTGCAGTCGGGGGTGCGGCGGGCGCGGCCGTTGCGACTCATCGTGGGCTCCTGGGGGCGGACGGGCGGATCAAGGTCAGCGGCGGGTAGTACCGCTGACCGTTGTCCTCCCCAACCCCGCGTGTCGCACACGTACGGCGTGTCACAGTAATGTAACCGAACGTGAGGCCGGTGTTTCGGCCCGCCCCGGCCACACCGCCGCGCCCGTCATGCGTCGCGCCCGGCGCGGCCGTCATGCGTCACGCCGGGCGCGGCCGTCACGCGTCATGCCGGGCGCGGCACCCGGGCCAGCTGGCGGGACTGCGCGACCAGCCGGCCCGCCTCGTCCCAGACCTCGGCGTCCTCCTCGAAGTAGCCGCCGGCCACGTTGCGGGTGGCGTGGGTGACGCGCAGCCAGCCGGGCACCGGCCGGGCCCGCAGGTGGACGGTCAGCTCGATGGTGGGCGCCCAGCCGGGCAGGCCGAGGTCGAAGGTGACCGGCGGCAGCGCGTCGGCGACCAGCAGGAGCAGCAGCGGGTCGGGCTCGCGGCCGTCGGCGAGCCGGAACCAGCCCTGGATCCGCCCGTTGCCGGAGGGCTGCCCGAGCGCCCAGCCGATGGTGGCCGGGTCGAGCCGCAGGTCGAACCGCTCCAGCAGGGCGGCCTGCGCGATCAGCTCCTTGGGGGCGTGCTCGACGCCGATGCACTGGTCCGGCGGCGGCAGCTGCGGCGGCTGCGCGGTGGTGCGCACCTCGCCGTCGGCGGCGGCGAGGTCGCCGTGACTGGCGACGACGCGGAGCCGCTCGACACCGTCCTGGCTCAGCGAGGCGGTGCCGGTGGAGAGCGAGCGGCCGGCACGGAGCACCTCGGTGCGGACGGTGGCTGGGCCGGGGGTGGAGGCGGAGAGGTAGTAGCCGCTGATCGAGACCGGGTCGGCATGGCCGCCCGGCTCCTGCGCGCCGTGCTCCAGGGAGAGCGCGTGGCCGGCCATGGCGAGCAGCAGCCCGCCGTTGACGCCGCCGCCGATCTGCCAGCCGGAGCCCAGTTCGCCGTCGTAGCGGCCGGGTTCGTCCGGGTGGCGGGTCAGGGCGATGCCCTGGTCGAACTCGCTGCGGATCGCCGTGGTCATGGGGGTGGCCTGCCCTTCGCTGCGGGGTCGCCGGCCAGCGGGGCCGCCGGCGCACCAGGTTACTGGCGAGTAGGGTTCCACGTCAGGCCACCCGGGCGCAACGCACGACGGCCGCCGGATCCCTTCGGAGGGGATCCGGCGGCCGAACGTCGGGTGCTGCTACCGGCGGATGCTCGGCTTCAGCTCCAGGAATCGGGCGAGCAGGCCGTTGACGAAGGCCGGGGAGTCATCCGTGGAGAACTCCTTGGCGATCTCGACGGCCTCGTCCAGGACGACCGCGTCCGGGACGCCGTCCTCCCAGATCAGCTCGTACGCACCGAGCCGCAGGACGTTGCGGTCCACGATCGGCATCCGGTCGAGCGTCCAGCCCACCGCGTACTCCGAGATCAGGTCGTCGATCCGGCGGGCGTGCTGGACATAACCCTCGACCAGCTCCATCGTGTACTCGCCGACCTGCGGGGTGCCCTCGTCCGGCTTGGGCTCCCGGGCACGGGCCACCCAGTCCGCGAGGACGGTCAGCGGGTCGACGTTGCGGTGGTCGGCCTCGAAGAGGATCTGGAAGGCCCTGGTACGGGCCTTGCTGCGTGCGGCCGACACGGACTTACTTCACCCGGCCGAGGTAGCTGCCGTCGCGGGTGTCGACCTTGATCTTCTCGCCGGTCACGATGAACAGCGGGACGGCGATCTCGGCGCCGGTCTCCAGGGTGGCCGGCTTGGAGCCACCGGTGGAGCGGTCGCCCTGCACACCCGGCTCGGTGTGGGAGATGGTCAGCTCGACCGAGGCCGGGAGCTCGATGTACAGCGGGGCGCCCTCGTACATGGCGACCAGGGCCTCGAAGCCCTCCAGCAGGTACTTGGCGGCGTCGCCGACGACGGCCGGCTCGACCGTGGTCTGGTCGTAGGTGTCCGTGTCCATGAACACGAAGTTCTCGCCGTCCTTGTACGAGAACTGCATGCCGCGCTTGTCGACGTTGGCGGTCTCGACCTTGGTGCCGGCGTTGAAGGTCTTGTCGACGACCTTGCCCGTCAGGACCTCCTTGAGCTTGGTCCGCACGAAGGCCGGGCCCTTGCCGGGCTTGACGTGCTGGAACTCGACGACGGACCAGAGCTTGCCGCCCTCCAGCTTGAGGACCATGCCGTTCTTGAGATCGTTCGTGGAAGCCACGGGCGCACTTACTCCTGGATATAGCTGTCAAGGAACCAAGGGGTGCGTCCTGCCGCCTGCGGCAGCCTCCCGGGCAGCCGCGGGTCTACAGGGCGAGGAGCTCCTTGGTGGTGATGGTGAGCAGCTCGGGTCCGCCCTCTTCGAGGGGGCGCACGACGAGCGTGTCCTCGATCCGGACCCCGCCCTTGCCAGGGAGGTGGACCCCCGGGCCGACGGTGACCGGTACGCGGCTGTCCAGTTTACCCATGTCCGACGGACCGAGGCGCGGCGCCTCCCGGATCTCCAGCCCGATACCGTGGCCGACCGGGTGCGGCGAGCTCTCGGTGTGCCCGGCCGCCTGGAGGATCTCCCGCGCCGCCTGGTCGGGTACGTACTGCTCGACCCCGGGCCCGAGCGCCTCCCGCCCGGCCCGTTGCGCCCGGAAGACCAGCCGGTGCAGCTCGACCTGCCAGGGCGCGGGGGCGGCACCGATCACGAAAGTCCGCGCCGTGGAGACCCCGTACCCCCGGTACTGCGCGCCGAGCACCACGGTGAGGAAGTCGCCCTCCTCCACCCGCCGGTCGGTCGGCTGGTGCGCCTGCTGGCCCGAGTGGCTGCCGGTGCCGACCGAGACCGGGAAGGCCGCCCGGTCCGCGCCGTGGTCGATCATCCGGCGCTCCAGCTCCATCGCCAGGTGCCGCTCGGTCCGGCCGACCAGGATCGACTCCAGCAGCTCGCCGAGCGCCTGGTCGGCGATCTCGGCCGCGATCCGCAGGTCGGCGATCTCGTGCTCGTCCTTGACCACCCGCAGCCGCTCGACCGCCTGCGCGAGATCCGCCAGCCGGACCCCCTCGGCCAGGCCCGCCACCGCCCGGTGCCGGCTCACGGTCAGATCGTGCTCCTCCACCGCGAGGTCGGACACCCGCAGCCGCGCCGCAGCCGCGGCGGCCGCCAGCGCGGTGTCCGCCCCCGCCGCCACGGGCACCTGGGTCACGTCCTCCGCGATCAGGTGCTCCCCGGTGTCGTCCGGCGGCAGGTCGTCCGGCAGCGCCAGCAGCACCCGCTCCCGGGTCAGCAGCAGCGTCGCCCCGCACGGCGGGCACCCGGTCAGGTACCGCACGTTCGCCGCCCGGGTGATCAGCGCCGCATCGGCCCCGGTCGCACTGCAGTGCTCCCTCAGCCGCTCCCGCCGGCCCGCGTACGCATCAGACATGCGTCGAGCCTACGGAGCCCCACCCCGATCCGCCCGCCGAGCACCCCCACCCGAGCACGTGTCGCCCCGGGGGTCGGCAACGGGCCGCGGCGGGGGCCGGGAATGGGCAGGGGGGAGGCCGTGTTGGACCACATGAAAATGACTCCCATTGCGGAGTGCGGTTCGGGCCGACGCCGAACCGCCCCGAGAACCCACCAGGAGGACAGCCATGGCCCGCAGCGAACTCCGCCCGATCATCAAGCTCAGGTCCACGGCGGGGACGGGCTACACGTACGTGAGCCGCAAGAACCGCCGCAACGATCCGGACCGCATGGTGCTGCGCAAGTACGACCCGGCCGCCCGGCAGCACGTCGACTTCCGCGAAGAGCGCTGACTCCGGACCCCGCCCGCACTCCCGAGAGGAGCCCCGCCATGAAGCCCGGCATCCACCCCGCCTACCGCCCGGTCGTCTTCCGCGACAAGGTCGGCGGCCTGGCGTTCCTGACCCGCTCGACCCTGACCCGCTCGACCCCGACCGGCGACCGGACGGTCGAGTGGGAGGACGGCAAGGCCTACCCGGTGGTCGACGTCGAGATCTCCTCGGCGAGCCACCCGTTCCACACCGGCCAGTCCCGCGTGATGGACACCGCCGGCCGCGTCGAGCGGTTCCGCCGGCGGTACGGCGACCGGCACAACTGAGCCCGTCCGCGCGAAACGCCGAAGCGGCGCCCGGCCGACCCCCCCGAGGGCCGGTCGGGCGCCGCTTCACGTCCACGCTTCACGTCCAGCTTCACGTCCGCGCCTCACGTCCGCGGGCGGCTCAGCGCGGCGGCGGTACGGAGACCACCATGGTCAGCCGCACGGCGGCGGTCCCCGCGTTGCGGTAGGCGTGGGCGTAGGAGGCGTCGAAGGAAGCGGTGCTGCCGGCCGGCACCAGGTGCTCGCGCTCGCCGTGGACGAGGGTCAGCTCGCCCTCCTCGACCCGGATGATCTCCACCGTGCCCGCCGGGTGCGGCTCCGAGCCGTAGCCCTCGCCCGGCTCCAGCCGCCAGGCCCACAGTTCCAGCGGTCCGGGCGCCTCGACACCGTTGAGCAGTGTGCCGGTGCCGCCGGACGGCCCGGTCCAGAGCGGGACGGCCTGGTCTCCCGGGACGATCCGGACGCCCGCGCCCTCGTCGTAGTCGAGCAGCCGGGCGATCGAGACGCCGAGCGCGTCGGCGAGCCGGACCACGGTGGCCACGCTCGGGTTGGTGCGGTCCTGCTCGATCTGGACGATCATGCCCCGGCTGACGCCGGAGCGGGCGGCGAGCGCGTCGAGGGTGTGGCCGCGCTCTGCGCGTACACGCTTGAGGTTCCGGGCGAGGGCCTGGGAGACGAGGTCGGGGTCCGGCACGCGGTCAGTCCAGTTCAATATATTGATTCGAATAGTTCAGTTGAGTGGACTACGCTGCCCACTCGGCAACGAGTCCATTCGACTGTACTGCGGGGTACATTGTGCTGTCCTACGTTCTGCGAGCCCTCCGGGTCGCCCCGTGAGCGCCCTGCTCGCCCTCTCCGCCAGCCTGCTCTGGGGCCTGGCCGACTTCGGCGGCGGCGCGCTGACCCGCCGGCTGCCGGCACTGGCCGTGGTGGTCGCCTCCCAGCTGACCGCCACCGTGCTGCTGCTCGCCGCCGTCCTGGCCACCGGCGGCTGGACGGACGCCTCCCCCGCCCTCTGGTACGCCGTCGCCGCCGGGGTGATCGGCCCGTTCGCCATGCTCGCCTTCTACCGGGCGCTCGCGCTCGGCCCGATGGGCGTGGTCTCGCCGCTGGCCACCATAGGCGTCGCGGTACCGGTCGGCGTCGGTCTGGCGTTGGGCGAGCGCCCCGGGCTCGGCCAGGCCGCCGGGATCGCGGTCGCCGTGGTCGGCGTCGTGCTGGCCGGCGGCCCGGAGCGGGGCGGGGCGGCCGCCGCCCGGCGAGTGCTGGCGCTCACCCTCGCCGCCGCCTTCGGCTTCGGCGCGGTGATGGCCCTGATCGCGCACGCCTCCGCCGGCGGCGGGCTGCTGCTGGTGCTCTGCGTCCAGCGGCTCTGCAACGTCGCCGTCGGCGGCGGTGCGCTGCTGCTCAGCCTGCGCGGCAGCAAGGGCGGGGGCCGCAGCGAAGGCGGGCGCGGTGACCGGCTCCTGCCCGGCCTGCGGGACAGGCTCCCCGCGCTCACCGCGGTCGGCGTGGCCGACGTCGCCGCCAACGGCACGTACGCGATGGCCTCGCACAGCGGCTCGGCCGCGGTGGCCGCCGTGCTGGCCTCGCTCTACCCGGTGGTCACCGCGCTGATGGCCCGCGGGGTGCTGAAGGAGCGGCTGCGCCCCGTCCAGGTGGTCGGCGCCGGGCTCGCCGTGGCCGGGACACTGATGCTCGCGGCGGCCTGACGGACGCCGGCTGGTTCACGGGCTACTTCGCGGCCTCCGACGCAGCGGCCTCCGACGCAGCGGCCTCCGACGCTGCGGCGCCCGACGCTGCGGCCTGCGGAGCAGCCGCCTCCGAGGCGGCCGGCTCCGCGCCCGGCGTCACCGCCTGGGGGCTCCAGCGCTGCTCGACCCCCGCGACCCGCCAGTAGGCGATCGCCGCCGCCCAGACCACCACGAACAGCCCGACGATCGCGTAGCCGACGTTGTCCAGCGAGATGTCCGCGATCCAGCCGCTGACCGGGTCGGTGAGGTCCAGCTTCTCGTGCAGGACCCCGACCAGCTCGATGGTGCCGATGATGAACGCCACCGCGATCGACAGCCCGGTGATGGTCAGGTTGTAGTACACCTTGCGCACCGGGTTGGAGAACGCCCACTGGTACGCGAAGTTCATGAACGTCCCGTCCAGCGTGTCGAACAGGCTCATCCCCGCCGCGAACAGCAGCGGCAGGCAGACGATCGCGTACCAGGGCAGCCCGGAGGCCGCGCCGGAGCCGGCCATCACCATCAGGGTCACCTCGGTCGCGGTGTCGAAGCCGAGGCCGAGCACCATGCCGACCGGGAACATCTGGCCGGGCCGGGTGATCGAGCGGGTCGCCCGGTTCAGCACCCGGGCCAGGAAGCCGCGCGAGTTGAGGTGCTCCTCCAGCTCGGCCTCGTCGAACTGCCCGGCCCGCATCGAGCGGAACACCTTCAGGATGCCGAACAGGGCGGCCAGGTTGAGCGCGCCGATCAGGTAGAGGAAGGCTCCGGAGGCGGAGGTGCCGACCACACCGAGCCACTGGTGGGTGGCCGACTCGTCGTCCATCAGCGTGTTGGCCAGCTGCGCGCCGCCCGCCACCAGGGCGGCCATGATGACCACCATCGAGGAGTGGCCGAGGGCGAACCAGAAACCCACCGAGACCGGGCGCTTGCCGTCCGCCATCAGCTTGCGGGTGGTGTTGTCGATCACCGCGATGTGGTCGGCGTCGAAGGCGTGCCGCATCCCGAGGGTGTACGCGGTGATGCCCAGGCCCACCCCGAAGACCTGGGTGCCGACCTCGTACTTCTCCGGGGCGACCAAGAATATGAGCGTCCCGAACGCCACCACGTGCATGGCCAGGATCACACCGATCAACCCGGCCGTGCGGACGGTGTCCTCCCGCCTCCAGCGGAAAGTGGGCAGGACGGACGGCGCCGCCGGAGCAGCGGCGGTTTCGGGCACGGTCATCTGCGGATCACGCTCCAGCACCTCGTGGAAAGTCGTTCGTGAGATGCCGTGGCCGGTCTCCTGGCTGACGGGGCTTCCGTACCCGCCTTCCCAGGCGCGCGAGGCGCCCAGTGGCGTCGTGGGTACGGACGACTCCCCCGATCACAGTGGCGAGGGCCGCTCCGGACTTGAACCCCTGAGGGTTCGTCACCGGTCTTCCCGAGCACCACGGCGGGCTACACGGTAGGGGTCCCCGCATCACCCTTGCAAGGCTGCGCACCTGCGCAGGTGTCCAGGATCACAGGCCGAGGCCTGCGAGAATGTCCGCATGCATCTCGTACCGGCCGACCGCGCGGGTCAGCGCACCATCGACGGGCACCGGGTCTGCGAGGCCATCGCCGCCATCGGCGACACCGGGCACGTCCGGTCCTGGGCCGAGCGGTTCTCACTGCTCGCCGACCCGGGGCGGCTCTCCCTGCTGCTCGCCCTGCACCGCGCCGGTCCCCTCGCCGTCACCGACCTCGCCGTCGCCACCGGCATGCGCGACCCCGCCGTCTCACAGGCGCTGCGACTGCTCCGCACGGCCGGCGTGGTCACCGGGGACAGGGACGGACGCGTGGTGCGCTACCGGCTCGTGGACGATGCCATGCGCCCCCTGCTGGACGAATGCGCCGCCGCCGAGCACCACGAGCCCGCGCCCGACACCGCCGACGGCTCCGCGACCGACCGGCACGGGCCCACCGCCGCAGCCGGCTGACCCACCTGTCGGCCGACCCGCCCGTCTGCCGACCCGCCCGGAAACCACCCCGGGCGAGGCCACCGGCCGCTCCGGGCGTGTCCGGCCGGCGGGGGCTCCCGAGCCGGCATCAACCGTTCCGGGCGACCGGGGTCACCCCTCCCGCACCAGCCGCTCGAAGCGGCGGAGCGAGCGCCGGGCCAGCGGGTCGGTGGCGGGCCGCAGGGCGCGGGTGACCAGGCCGGCGGCGGGGAGACGGAAGGCGCCGAGGAAGGCGAACCGGGTGCCGCCCGGCTCGGGGCGGGCGGCCATGCCGCCGAGCAGGAAGCGGCTGCGCATCAGGCACCAGCCGGGCGTCAGCTCGACGTCGAAACGGGCCCGCAGCCGGCTGTGGCCCACCACCAGGGCCTCGGCGCGGCCGTCCGCCGGGCCCGCGGTGAGGCGGACGGAGCGGAGGTCCGGCAGCCAGCGCGGCAGCCCGTTCTCCAGGTCCGCCGCGACCGCCCAGACCTGGTCGAACGGCGCGTCGATCACCGTCTCGCGGACGTCGGCGCCGGGGGTGACGGCGGCGATGACGTGCAGTCGGCGCACCGGGTCGAAGGCCGCCACCGGCCAGGGGTTCTGCGCGCTCACTGCTGCCACGCCCTTCGGAAGCTGAGTCGGGCCCGGGAGAGCCGGGACTTCACGGTGCCGGCCGCCACGCCCAGCAGGTCGGCGGTGGACCGCTCGTCCAGGCCATCCAGGTCTCGCAGGACCAGGACGGCACGGTGCTCGGGGCTGAGCCGGGCGAGGACGTCCTCGATGTCGGTGGCCAGCTGCGGATCACCGGGGCGGGGCAGTTCGGAGAGGTCGGCCGGGACGCAGCGGGCGACCCGCTTCACGTGCCGGACCGCCTCCCGGACGGCGATCGAGCGGACCCAGCCGAACAGCGCGGCCGGGTCCTGGAGCTGCCCCAGGTTGCGGAAGACGGCGATCAGCGCCTCCTGGGTCGCGTCGGGGCCGTCGTCCAGGGCGATCGGGCCGCAGAGCCGGCGGACATAGGGCGTGACCAGCTCCAGCAGTCCGCTCACCGCCAGCTGGTCGCCGCGCTGGGCGGCGCGGACCAGGGCGGCGAGGTCACTCGCGGTTCGGGTGTCGGGACCATCCACATCCGCATCAGAGGCGGCGGGAGGCCCGGACGTTCCCTCGCCCGGGCGACTTCCCGGTGTGACGCTCGCCACGGGAACGTCCGGCGGGCAGGGCCGCTCCTGCGGGTGACACACCGTCGCATCCCCTGGGGGACCACCATGAACCGCCGCCGTACCGCCGTCGCCGTCGCCGCCGTGCTCGCCAGCGACGGCCTGCTGCACCTCTACTGGGCCACCGGCAGCACCTGGCCGGCGGCCGGACGGGCGTCGCTCTCCCAGGCCGTGCTCAACGCCGACGTGCCGTTCACCCCACCGGTCGTCCTCCCGCTCGCCGCGGCGCTGTTCACGGGGGCGGCCCTGGTACTCGCCCGGGGCGGCGTACTGGACGGCCTGGCCCACCGGGTGCCCGCGGTGGCGCTGCGTTGGGGCCCTCGCGCGGTGGCCGGCGGGATGCTCGCCCGCGGGCTGGCCGGGCTGGTCTGGGCGGCCGGGATCGGAGCCGACACCGGCTCGGTCTTCTACGCGCTCAACCTGGCGCTCTACACGCCGCTCTGCCTGGCCAGCGCAGCCGCCGCCTGGTCGGTCGCCCGCGAGCGGGCGGACGGCTGACACGGCTTGTACGGCTGACGGCTGACGGCTCCTGCCCGGACCGGCTCGGCCGACCCACCGAGCCTCAGGCCGGGTCGGTTCGGATCGGCGCGGCTCGGCGCGGCCGGCCGGGGGACCGCCCGGACCTGGTCGGCCCGCCGACCGGGCGGTCCTCAGGCCTGCTGGCAGGCCGGGCACCAGAAGAGGTTCCGGGCGGCGTGCTCCTCGGTCCGGACGTCGGTGCCGCAGACCAGGCAGGGCATCGCGGCGCGGCGGTACACGTAGACCTCGCCGCCGTGGTCGTCCACCCGGGGCGGACGGCCCATCGCCTCGGGCGTGTGCTCGGGGCGGACGGTGTCGATCCGGCCCGCGCCGACGCCCTCGTGCATCAGGGCGACGAGGTCGGCCCAGATCGCGTCCCACTCGGCGCGGGTGAGGTCGCGACCGGCCCGGTGCGGGTTGATGCCGTGCCGGAACAGCACCTCGGCACGGTAGACGTTGCCCACGCCGGCCAGCACCTTCTGGTCCATCAGCAGCGCGGCGACCGTCGTCCGGCTGCCGGATATCCGCCGCCAGGCCGGCTCCGGGTCGGCGTCCGCGCGCAGCGGGTCGGGCCCGAGCCGGTCCGCGACGGCGGCCTTCTCGGCGCCGGTGATCAGCGCGCAGGTGTTGGGGCCGCGCAGGTCCGCGTAGGAGTCGTCGTTCTCCAGGCGCAGCCGGACCAGGCCGACCGGCTCGGGCGCCGGGCCCTCGCCGAAGGTGAACCCGCCGTACAGGCCGAGGTGGATGTGCACCCAGGAGCCGCCCTCGAAGCCGAGGAAGAGGTGCTTGCCGGTGGCCTCGGCACCCGTCAGTACATGGCCGTCGACCAGCTTGGCGCTGTCGGCGAACCGGCCCTGCGGGCTGCTGGCCCGGACGGGTCGGCCGCCGAAGGCCCTGGCGTTCTCGGCGGCGAGGCGGTGGATGATGTGGCCTTCCGGCACGGGCGTCAGCTCCCCCGGGTGGTTCGACAGGACGCGTCCATCATCGCAGCCGGCACCGACAGCCCGGCCGGGCGCGGGCCCGGGGCCAGGCGGCTCAGCGGACCGGGATACCCATCAGCCGTGCCAGGATCACCCGGTCCAGCTCGGCGGCGGTGGCGGCGACGTCCAGGTGCGAGTTGTCGATGATCGGCAGCCCGGAGTTGTACCAGCCGGCCATCCGCCCGTGGATCCGGGCCACCTCCTCGTCGCTGAGCCGCCGGTTGCCGCTGCGCCGGGCGTTGCGGCTGAGCACCGAGTCCAGGCTGGGCAGCAGCACGACCGGGATCATGCCGGGCCCGATGTGGCGCTTCCAGCCGCCGAGGCCGATCGCCGGGCGGTCCGGGAAGACGGCGTCGTCGATGATGCACGAGATGCCGTTGGCGAGGTAGTTGCGGCAGGCGAAGCCACAGGTGCGGCGGGCCAGCCGGTACTGCGCCTCGGAGGCGTTGTTCCAGCCGGACTGCGGGTTGGCGAAGCCGGACTGCACCCACTCGCGGACGTCGTCCAGGCTGATGTGCGCGGTCGGCGTGGGCCGGCGCTCGGCCCAGTGCCGGGCGACGGTCGTCTTGCCGGCACCGGCGGGGCCGATCAGCAGCACGGCGAGCGGCCCGGTGGGCGCGTGCGGCTGCGGGTGCGCCGGGAGCTGAACGGGCGCGCCGGAGGGCAGCAGGAAGTGCCCGGTGGACCCGGCGGGCACGGGCGCCGGGGGCTGAGCGGCGGAATGAGCAGGGCCTGAGGGGACGACCGGTGCCGCGGGTGCCATCGGACCGGGCGGCGGCACGGGCGCGCCCGGCGGCACCGGTGCCGGACCGGTCGGCGGGACGGCCGGGTGCCCACCGTACGGGGGCCGGCCTGCGGCCTGCGGTGCGACCGGCAAGGGCACCACCGGCTGCGGAGCCACCGGCGGAGACTGCACCCCGGCCGGCGAAGGCTGCACCGCGGCCGGCGAAGACTGAGGGGCCACCGGCGAAGGCTGCGGAACCACCGATGGTGCAGACACGGCCTGGGGCGCGCGGGGCGCGCCCTGCGCCACCGCGCCTGCCGGTTGCGGCGGGGCCGGCGACGCCGCGGCGGTCGCGGTGCCGGGGTACGGCGGGACCGGTGGGGCGACGGGACGTGGGGGGACGTGCCCACCCCCGGCGTACTGCGTCACGGTCACCTCCCGACTTCCTCCAGCGGGACACTACACGTCGGCCCGGCAGCGGGCACAGTCCGCCGCCGGGCCGCTGACGAGGGCGGCTGCCGCCGCCTCAACGTGTGGTGAGCTGCTCCGCGAGCGCGCGCAGCGCCAGTTCGTACGAGCCGAGGCCGAACCCGGCGATCGTCCCGGAGGCGACCGCGGCGATCACCGAGGTGTGCCGGAAGGTCTCCCGGGCGTACGGGTTGGAGATGTGCACCTCGATCAGCGGCGCGGTCCGCTGGGCGGCGGCGTCGCGCATCGCGTACGAGTAGTGGGTGAAGGCGCCCGGGTTGATGACCACGGGGACCCGGCCGTCGGCCGCCTCGTGCAGCCACTCCACCATCTGCTGCTCGGAGTTGGTCTCGTGGACTTCGACCTCGAAGCCGAACTCCTTGCCGAGCACGGTGCAGCGCTCGACCAGCCCGGCGTACGAGGTGGCGCCGTAGACGTCCGGTTCGCGGCTGCCGAGCCGGCCGAGGTTGGGGCCGTTGAGCACCATCACCCGGGTCACGAGGAGACCTCCGCGTAGGCGGCGACCAGCAGCGACGGGTCGGGGCCCTCCAGGACGGAGGTCTTGCCGAGACCGTCCAGGACGATGAAGCGGATCAGGTCGCCGCGCGACTTCTTGTCGATCTTCATGGCGTCCAGCAGCTTCGGCCAGGCGTCCGCGCGGTAGCTCAGCGGCAGGCCGACCGAGGCCAGCACGGTGCGGTGCCGGTCGGCCGTCTCGTCGTCCAGCCGGCCGGCCAGGCGGCCGAGTTCGGCGGCGAAGACCATGCCGATGGAGATCGCGGCGCCGTGCCGCCACTTGTACCGCTCGTTGCGCTCGATGGCGTGGCCGAGGGTGTGGCCGTAGTTGAGGATCTCGCGCTTGCCGGCCTCCTTGAGGTCCCCGGAGACCACGTCGGCCTTGACCTGGATGGCGCGGCGGATCAGCTCGACGGTGTGCGGCCCGGCCGGGGTCTTGGCTCCCTCCGGGTCGGCCTCGATCAGGTCGAGGATGGCCGGGTCGGCGATGAAGCCGCACTTGACGACCTCGGCGAGGCCGGAGACGTAGTCGTGCTTCGGCACCGTCTCCAGGGTGTCGAGGTCGGCCAGCACGCCCACCGGCGGGTGGAAGGCGCCGACCATGTTCTTGCCCTCGGCGATGTTGATGCCGGTCTTGCCGCCGACGGCCGCGTCGACCATGCCGAGCAGCGTGGTGGGCATCGAGATCCAGCGGACCCCGCGCAGCCAGGTCGCGGCCACGAAGCCGGCCAGGTCGGTGGTGGCGCCGCCACCGAGGCCGACGATCACGTCGCTGCGGGTGAACCCGGTCTGGCCGAGCACCGACCAGCAGTACGCGGCGACCTCGACGCTCTTCGCGTCCTCGGCGTTGGGCACCTGCAGGACGATCGCCTCGTAGCCCTCGCCGAGCAGGTCCTCGCGGATCGCGTCGGCGGTGGCGGCCAGCGCCTCCGGGTGGATGAGCGCGACCCGCTTGGCCCGGGTACCGATCAGCGGCGCCAGCTCGCCCAGCAGCTGGTGCCCGACCAGCACGTCGTACGGGTCGTGGCCGGCGCTGCCGCCGACGTGGATCGTGACGGTGTCACTCATGAGGGGTCTTCAGCTCCAGTGCTTCCAGTACGGCGTCCGCGACCTGTCCGGGCGTACGGCCGGCGGTGTCGACGACGGCGGTGGCCACCTCCAGGTAGAGGGGGCGGCGGGCCTCCATCAGCTCGCGCCAGCGGGCCCGCGGGTTGACGGCCAGCAGCGGGCGGGGGGCGTCCAGGCCGACCCGCTTGACCGCGTCGGCCAGCGGGACCTCCAGGAAGACCACCGGCAGCTCGTGCAGGAGCGCGCGGGTGGCCTCGGCCATGACGGCGCCGCCGCCGAGCGCGAGCACACCGTCGTGGGTCCCGGTGGCGGCGCGCACGGCGCTCGCCTCCAGCTCGCGGAAGTGCGGCTCGCCCTCGTCGATGAAGATCTCCGGGATCGGCTTGCCGGCCAGCTGCTCGATGTCGGCGTCGGTGTCCCGGAACCCGACGCCGAGGCGCTCGGCGAGCGCCCGCCCGACCGTGGACTTGCCACTGCCGGGCGGGCCGACCAGCACCACCAGTGGCGTGGTCATCGGACGATCAGGTTGTCCAGGTAGCCCTGGACGTTGCGGCGGGTCTCGGAGACGTGGTCGCCGCCGAACTTCTCGCTCACCGCGTCGGCCAGCACCAGGGCGACCATCGCCTCGGCGACGATGCCCGCGGCCGGCACGGCACAGACGTCGGAGCGCTGGTGGTGGGCCTTGGCCGGCTCGCCGGTGCGCACGTCCAGGGTCTGCAGGGCGCGCGGGACGGTCGCGATCGGCTTCATCGCGGCGCGCACGCGCAGCAGCTCGCCGGTGGTCAGGCCGCCCTCGGTGCCGCCCGAGCGGCCGGAGGTGCGCTTGATGCCGTCGGCGGTCGGCACGATCTCGTCGTGGGCCTGGGAGCCGGGCACCCGGGCCAGGTCGAAGCCGTCGCCGACCTCGACGCCCTTGATCGCCTGAATGCCCATCAGCGCGGCGGCGAGGCGGGCGTCCAGCCGGCGGTCCCAGTGCACGTGCGAGCCGAGGCCGACCGGCACGCCGTAGGCCAGCACCTCGACCACACCGCCCAGGGTGTCGCCGTCCTTGTGGGCCTGGTCGATCTCGGCGACCATCGCCTTCGACGCGTCGGCGTCCAGGCAGCGCACCGGGTCCTCGTCGAGGCGCGCCTCGTCGGAGGGCAGCGGCAGCACGCCGGCCGGGGCCTTGGCGGCGGCCAGCTCGACCACGTGGCTGACGATCTCGATGCCGCAGGTCTCCTTGAGGTACGCGCGGGCGACGGCGCCGAGCGCGACCCGGGCGGCCGTCTCACGGGCGCTGGCGCGCTCCAGGATCGGGCGGGCCTCGTCGATCGAGTACTTCTGCATGCCGGCGAGGTCGGCGTGGCCGGGGCGCGGGCGGGTCAGCGCCTCGTTGCGGGCGAGGCCGGCCAGCACCTCGGGGTCGACCGGGTCGGCCGACATGACCTGCTCCCACTTCGGCCACTCGGTGTTGCCGACCATGATCGCCACCGGGCTGCCCATGGTCTCGCCGTGCCGGACACCGCCGAGGAAGGTGACCTCGTCCTGCTCGAACTTCATCCGTGCGCCGCGACCGTAGCCGAGCCGGCGGCGCGCCAGCGCGTCGGCCACCACGGCGGTGGTGACCGGTACACCGGCGGGCAGGCCCTCCAGCGTCGCGACGAGTGCGGGGCCGTGCGACTCCCCCGCCGTCAGCCAGCGCAACGTACCCAACGGAGCTCCTTCATCAGCGGACCGGCCACGGGTGCAGCCGTGACCCGCCCGGGCGTGCCTTTGTCCCTGAATCCTTTCATGCCCTGGGCGCACCCGGGAGCAGAGTCCGGGTGACGGACAGCAACCGGCCAACCGACGGACGCAACGACCCGCGACCGGTGGCCGGACCTGCCGCAGTGGCACAAAATGCCACACGTGCATCCCGCGCCACGGCACGTCGTGCCGGTGTGGCAGGACGCGCCGCAACAGCACCCGCCGGGCCACCCCGCCCGCGTCGGCGCCCGCCCGGGCCACCCCGCCCGCGTCAGCGCGCGGCGAGCGCCGCCTCGCCCGCCGCCCGGACGGCGGCCAGTGGGCCCGGCGTCCGGCCGGTGAAGCGCTCGCTCTGCAGCACCGCCTGGTGCACCAGCAGATCCAGCCCGCCCAGCACGGTCGCACCGCGCTCGGCGCAGGCGGCGGCCAGCGCCGTCGGCCACGGGTGGTACAGCACGTCGAACAGCGCGCCGGGCGCGGCCGGCAGCCCGGCGGCGAAGGCGTCGGTCGCGCCGACCGGCGTGGTGGAGACGGTGAGCGGCTGGGCCAGCGCCTCGGCGCCGTGCTCCCAGCCGGCCGTCCGGACGGCGACGCCCAGCCGCTCGCCCAGCTCGGCCATCTCCCGTGCCCGCTCGGGGCTGCGCACGTAGACGGTCACCTCACCGGTGCAGATCTGGGCCAGTGCCGCCAGCGCCGAGGAGGCGGTCGCCCCGGCCCCGAGCACCGCCGCGCCCGGCACCTCGGTGATGCCGCGCTCGCGCAGCGCGTTGACCAGCCCGGGAATGTCGGTGTTGTCCCCGGTGCGCCGCCCGTCGGCGGTGAACACCACCGTGTTCACCGCCTCGACCGAGCGGGCCGTCGCGCTCACCTCGTCGAGCAGCGGGATGACCGCCCGCTTCAGCGGCATGGTGAGCGACAGGCCCGTCCACTCCGCCTCGTCCAGCCCGGCGAGGAAGCCGGGCAGCCCGGCCTCGTCCACCTCGAACCGGTCGTAGCGCCAGCCGTCCAGGCCGAGCGCCGCGAAGGCGGCCCGGTGCAGGTCCGGCGAGAGCGAGTGGGCGATCGGCGAGCCGAGGACGGCCGCCCGGTGCTTGCTGGTCAACGCTGCTTCTCCGTAGGCGAGTTACCCGCGCGGGCTACTTGGCGGTGGTGCAGTGGACGCGCACCTTGTCGAAGCCCTGGCCGGCCGCCTTGCAGTACTGCTCGACGTTGGCCGCGTGCTCCTTGTCCGTCTCCGCGAAGAGGGTGTGCGTCGCGTCCATCGCGATGAAGTACAACCACTTTCCGTCCGCCGGGTGGGTCACCGCGTTGATCGCGTCCTCGCCGGGGTTGGAGATCGGCCCGGGCGGGAGACCCGGGTTGATGTAGGTGTTGTACTTGTTGGACGCGTCGTCGATGTCCTTCTTGTCGAGCACCTTGCGGCCGAGCGAGTACTGGAGCGTGGTGTCCATGCCCAGGCGGTGCTTGATCTCACCGTCGGCCGCGAGGCGGTTCTGAATGGTCCTGGCCATCTTGGCGAAGTCGGGCGGGTTGTTGCCCTCGCGCTGCAGGATGCTCGCCTCGATGACCACCTCGTAGCCGTTCTTCAGCCCCGCGGCGGAGGCCTGGGCGTCCAGGCCCTGGTACTTCTCGGTGGCGTTCTTCACCATCTGCTTGAGGAGGTCCTCGGGCTTCATGCCCTCGGCGATGTTGTACCGGGTCGGCCAGAGGAAGCCCTCGATGTTGCCGTTCGCGTACGCCGGCAGGCCGAGGTTGGCCACCTGCGCCTTGGCGACGTCCGCCGTGGTGCCCTTCTGCAGCTTCAGCTTGTCGTCGATCTTGGCGTAGACCTCGGTGGAGTTCAGGCCCTCGGGCAGCACCAGCGCGGCGCCACCGTTCTGCTCGAGCAGGGCCTGGAGGGCGGCCGAGGCCGACATCTCCTTCTTCAGCGCGTAGAAGCCATACGGAATGGTCGTGCACTTGGGCTCTTTGTCGCAGGCCTGGGTGTACGCCTCGACGCTCTTGACCACGCCGGCGGCCTTCAGGGTCATGCCCATCTGACCACCGGTCGAGCCCTTCTTGATCTCGACCTGCACGCTGCTGGTGCCCTCGCCCTGGAAGTCCGGGGGCGGGCCGAAGTGGTCCTTGTAGAAGCCGTAGCCCCACCAACCGGCGCCGCCGGCCACGCCGAGCAGCACCAGCGCGACCACCAGGCAGGCGCCACCGTTACGGCGCCCGGACTTCTTGCCCTTCTCCTTGCGCTTCTTCTTGCCCTCGCGGGAGTTGTCCTCCTCGCCGAGGAAGCCGCCGTTCTCGTCCTCGCCGCTGCCGGCGTAGTCGTCCTGGTGGCCGTCCCACTCGTCCTCGGCCGCCTCGGGCTCCGCCTCGGCCGGGTGGCCGCCGGCCTCCAGTGCGGCGGCCTCGGCCTCCCAGTCGATGCCGTCGGCACCGGGGCCGGCCGGGGCCGCAGCCTGCTGCTGCCGCCGGGCCGCGCGCCCACCCGGCTGCGGCGCCGCACCGGGCTGACCCGCACCAGGCCCGCCGACGCCGGGCTGACCGGGCTGACCGGCGCCGGGCTGACCGGGCATCTGCTGCTGGGGCATGCCCTGCTGACCCGCGCCCGGCTGGGGCACCTGCTGCGGGTAGCCCTGCTGCTGGCCCTGGAACCCCTGGGGGTTCTGCTGCTGTCCGGGGAATCCCTGCTGGCCCTGCTGGCCCGGGAAGCCCTGCTGACCCTGGTACCCGTGCTGGTCCTGGTAACCCTGCTGGTCCTGGTAGCCCTGCGGGCCGGGGAAGCCCTGGCCGCCACCCGGCACCTGGCCGCCCTGCTGTGGGTAGCCCTGCTGGCCACCGCCGTACTGCGGCTGCTGCTGCCCCTGCGGGAACTGCTGCCCGCCGTACTGCTGCTGCTGCGCGTACTCGGCCGGGTAGCCCTGCTGCGGGTACCCCTGCTGAGCCGGCTGCTGCATCTGCTGCGGGTAGCCCTGCTGGCCACCGCCGTACTGCTGGGGCTGCTGAGCCTGCGGCTGCTGCTGCCACTGGCCGTCCTGCTGGCCGGGGACCGGCTGCTGGCCTCCGTACGCGGGATCACCGGGGTGCCACGGCTCGGAGCCCTGGGGGCCGTAGCCCCGACCCAGATCGGTCATTGATCCCCTTACACCGACGGAGACGGCCGGAGGATCGGACCGGCCGTCCCGGGACGGCGTCCCGGTTGTTTCTCGAACCGGCGTGCTACTGCATCGCCTGGAGGGAGACGTTACCGTACCGCAGACCGGTCACCGGCAGGGTCGACGCCTCGGTCAGTGCCCGCCCGGCGCAGCCGGCGAGGCCTCCGCAGAACCACTCCCCGATGCCCCCGAAGCCTCCGCAGACGCGCTCCCCGGGGAAGCCGACGCAGACGCCGACCCGCTCGCCTTGGCCGCGTTGTTGGCATTGAACTCCGCCACGTTCCGCTGCTGCACCTCGAAGCTGTCGGTGAACCGGGTGTCCCCCGGCTTCACGGTGACGAAGTAGAGCCAGTCCCCCTGCGCCGGGTCGACGGCCGCCATGATCGCCTGCCGCCCCGGGTTGCCGATCGGCGTCGGCGGCAGGCCGGCGTGCAGGTAGGTGTTGTACGGCGAGTCCAGCTTGGTCTCGCCGACCGTGGTGTTCAGGGTCGAGCGGCCGAGCGCGTAGTTGATCGTGGAGTCCAGCTGCAGCGGCATGTTCTTGGCCAGCCGGTTGTAGATGACCCGGGCCACCTTGGCCATGTCCTCGGTGTTGTCCGCCTCGCCCTGGACCATGCTGGCGATGGTGACCAGCCCGTACAGGCTCTGCCCGAGGTTCTGCGCGACGACGTCCGCGTCGTCCCTGGCGAACTCCTTGCCGGCCCGCTCGACCATCTGTTTCAGCAGGTCCACCGCGGTGGTGCCGTCGGTCACGCTGTAGGTCGCGGGGAAGAGGTACCCCTCGGGGCTGCCCTTGGCGAACTCCGGCAGGCCCAGCTCGCCGGCCTGCTCCTGGGCCGCCTTCTGGGCGGTGCCCGCGGGCAGGTCCAGCTTCTTGTCGATCGCCGCGTAGATCTGGTTGCCGCGCCACCCCTCGGGGATGGTCAGGCCGTTGGCGTTGGCGGGGTCGACCAGGATCGCCAGCGCCGCGGCCGCCGACATCTTCTGCTTCAGCGTGTACGTGCCCGGCTGGATCCGCCCCGCGGCGGCCGCGCTCCCCTTCGCCGCCCGGGTGAAGGCGAGCGAGCTGGCCACCACGCCGTTGCGCACCAGCGCAGAGGCGATCTGGGAGAGCCCGGCGCCTTCGGGCACCGAGACCTGGACCTGGCCGCTGCCCACCCCCGCGAAGTCGGCTGCGGCCGGCGGCTTCTGCTGCCCCCGCAGCCAGGTGTAGCCGGTCAGGCCGATCCCGCCGAAGACGGCGACGAGGGCGAGCGCGGTCAGCCCGCAGGCCAGGCCGTTGCGCCGACGGTGTGGATCGGGTGCATCGGGGCGGGGCCGGGGCGTGCCCGGCGCGCGGCCCTCCGGTTCCATCACCGGCGCACCGAGGTGGCCGGGCGTGAGCCCCGGGGTGAAGTCCTGGTCGGTCATTGCGCCCCCTCGGCGGTCCCGGAAACGGAGCGAGGGGCCCGTGCGGACGCGTCCGCACGGGCCCCTCACCGGGACGTTAGACCAGACCGATCAGCTGACCGCCTCGACGCTCTCGCCCGGCGGCCGCCCGCTCACCCGTTCGGACTCAAGGGCGGTCTGCAGGATCACCACCGCGGCGGCCTGGTCGACCACCGAGCGGCCCTTCTTCGCCTTGACCCCGGAGGCCCGCAGGCCGTGGGTCGCGGTGACGGTGGACATCCGCTCGTCGACCAGCCGCACCGGCACCGGGTAGAGCCGGTTGGCCAGCCGGGTGGCGTAGGCCCGGACCTTCTCGGCCGCCGGGCCCTCCTTGCCGCTGAGCGAGCGCGGCAGCCCGACGATCACCTCGATCGCGTCGTACTCCTCGGCGATCGCGGCGATCCTGGCCTGCGACTTCACCCCGGCGGGGACGGTCTCCACCGGCGTGGCGAGCACCCCGTCGGGGTCGCAGGACGCGACCCCGATCCGGGCGTCACCGACGTCGACGGCGATCCGCCGCCCCCGCCGGAAGGGGGGCCGTTCCGCCTGGGGTTCCTCGACCATCAGTTGGCGCGCTCCGCGACCAGGCCGCGCACCGCGGCGATGGCCTCGCCGACCGCGCCCGGGTTGGAGCCGCCACCCTGGGCGACGTCGTCCTTGCCGCCACCGCCGCCGCCGAGGGTCTTGGCGGCGACCCGGACCAGCTCGCCGGCCTTGATGCCGCGCCCGCGGGCGTCCTCGTTGGTGGCGATCACGGTCAGCGGGCGGTCGTTGGCCACGGTGAAGGCGGCGACGACGGCCGGGCGCGCGCCGAGGCGGCCGCGCACGTCCAGGACCAGCTTGCGCAGCTCGTCCGCGCCGGTGCCGTCGGCGACCTGGGCGGCCACCACGGCGATGCCCTGCACGTCCTCGGCCGCGTCGGCCAGGCCCGCCGCGGCGGCCAGGACCTTCTCGGCGCGGAAGCGCTCGATCTCCTTCTCGGCGTCCTTGAGCTTGGCGAGCATGCCCGAGATCTTCTCCGGCAGCTCCTCCGGGCGGCCCTTGACCAGCTCGGTCAGCTGGGAGACCACGGTGTGCTCGCGGGCCAGGAACTTGTACGCGTCCACGCCGACCAGCGCCTCAACACGGCGCACGCCGGAGCCGATCGAGGACTCGCCGAGCAGCTTCACCAGGCCCAGCTGGGCGGTGTTGCCGACGTGCGTGCCGCCGCAGAGCTCCTTGGAGAAGTCGCCGATGGTGACGACCCGGACCTCGTCGCCGTACTTCTCGCCGAACATGGCGATGGCGCCGGCCTTGCGGGCCTGGTCCATCGTCATGACCTCGGCGGTGACGTCCAGCTCGCGGGTGAGCACGTCGTTGATCTTCTGCTCGACGTCGACCAGCACGGTGCCGGGCACGGCGGCGGGCGAGCCGAAGTCGAAGCGGAAGCGGCCGGGGGCGTTCTCGGAGCCGGCCTGGGCGGCCGTCGGGCCGAGCGCGTCGCGCAATGCCTGGTGGGTCAGGTGGGTGGCCGAGTGGGCGCGGGCGATCGCCCGGCGGCGGTCCACGTCGATGGTGGCGTACGCGGAGGCGCCGAGCACGACCTCGCCGAACAGCACGCCGCCGGAGTGCACGATGACGCCCGGAACGGGCTGCTGCACGTCGCGGATCTCCACCACGGCGCCGGAGTCCAGCCGGATCCGGCCGTGGTCGGCGAGCTGGCCGCCGCCCTCGGCGTAGAACGGGGTGCGGTCGAGGATGATCTCGACCTCGTCGCCCTCGCTCGCGGCCGGCGCCGGGAGGCCGTCCACCAGCAGGCCGACGACGGTGGCCTCACCCTCGGTGAGCTTGTAGCCGGTGAAGACGCTGGCGCCGGACTTGTCGGCGACCTCGCGGTACGCGGCGACGTCGGCGTGGCCCATCTTCTTGGCCTTGGCGTCCGCCTTGGCGCGGTCCCGCTGCTCCTGCATGAGGCGGCGGAAGCCGGCCTCGTCCACCTGGAGGCCCTGCTCCTCGGCCATCTCCAGGGTGAGGTCGATCGGGAAGCCGTAGGTGTCGTGCAGCTTGAACGCCTGCTCGCCGGAGAGCACCGCGCCGCCGGCCTGCTTGGTCTCGGTGACGGCGGTGTCCAGCAGGCTGGTGCCGGCCTTCAGGGTCTGCAGGAAGGCCGCCTCCTCGCCGGCGACGACCGTCTCGATCCGCTTGCGGTCGGTCTCCAGCTCCGGGTACTGCGGGGCCATCGCCTTGATGGCGGTGTCCGTGAGGTCCTTGGCGACCACGCCGGTGGCGCCCAGCAGGCGCATGTTGCGGATGGCACGGCGCAGGATGCGGCGCAGCACGTAGCCGCGGCCCTCGTTGCCGGGGGTGACGCCGTCGCCGATGAGCATCAGCGCGGTGCGGATGTGGTCGGTGACCACGCGCAGCGAGACGTCCGACTTGTGGTCGGCGCCGTAGGTGTGGCCGGTCAGCTCGGCGGCGCGGTCGAGGATCATCCGGCTGGTGTCGATCTCGAAGAGGTTGTCGACGCCCTGGAGGATGGCGGCGAGGCGCTCCAGGCCGAGGCCGGTGTCGATGTTCTTGCTCGGCAGGTCGCCGAGGATCTCGAAACCGTCCTTGCCGTCACCGTGGCCGCGCTCGTACTGCATGAAGACCAGGTTCCAGATCTCCAGGTAGCGCTCGCCGTTGACCGCCGGGCCGCCCTCCTCGCCGTACGCGGGGCCGCGGTCGTAGTTGATCTCCGAGCACGGGCCGCACGGGCCGGGGACGCCCATCGACCAGAAGTTGTCCTTCATGCCGAGGCGCTGGATGCGCTCGGACGGCACGCCGATGACGTCCCGCCAGATCTGCTCGGCCTCGTCGTCGTCCTTGTAGACGGTGATCCAGAGCTTCTCCTTCTCCAGGCCGTAGCCACCGTCCGCGACGGGGCTGGTGAGCAGCTCCCAGGCGAACTTGATGGCTCCTTCCTTGAAGTAGTCACCGAAGGAGAAGTTGCCGCACATCTGGAAGAAGGAGCCGTGCCGGGTGGTCTTCCCGACCTCCTCGATGTCCAGGGTGCGCACGCACTTCTGGACGCTGGTGGCGCGCGAGAACTGCGGCTTGACCTCGCCCAGGAAGTACGGCTTGAAGGGCACCATGCCGGCGTTGACCAGCAGCAGGGTGGGGTCGTCGGCGACCAGGGACGCCGACGGAACGACGGTGTGGCCGCGCTCCTCGAAGAAGCGCAGCCAGCGGCGGCGGATCTCTGCCGACTCCATTAGTGGTCCTTCCGGTTCGGGGTACCGCCCGGCTGCGGCAGCGCGCGGCGGGGCGTCTTTTCGATGGCTTCGGGGGTGTTGCGGGCACTGCTGGACGAAGGCAGGGCGGCGGCCGGGCTGCCGGGCGCCGCCGAGATAGCTCGGTACTGGGGCTCGCGCGAGGGGGGCAGCCCGGAGCGCTTCCCGGGAAGCCCGGCGGCCCCGCGGCGGCGGGGCTCGACGACGGCGGTGCCGTCCAGTCCGAGGTCCTCGCGCAGCTGCTCCTCGCGCTCGGCCATGCCGGCCCTCACGTCCTCTGCGAAGCGCTTCGCCGCGTCGCCCAGGTGCAGCGCACCGCGCGCGGCGGTGCCGGAGAGGCTGTCCGGGGTGAGCCGGTGGACGGCCTCGTTGGCCTTGTTCATGGCCCAGACGGTGGCGCCGGCGCCGACCGCCATCCAGAAGATGCGTCGCACCATGCCGTCAGCCCCTCACCGCACGCCGTACCCGGGCGAGCAGGCCGCTCCTGGGCGCCGTCGCGGCGCGCACCTCGGCCCGGATCAGCCGGGCCAGCTCCTCGCGCTCGCCCGGCTGGGTGGGCAGCGTCAGGGTGCCGTTCTGCTTGGCGACGGCCTTGCGGACGCCGTAGCTGAAGGCCGCGACCTTGACCAGCGGCCCGCCCAGGGTGGCCGCGACGGTGGAGGAGAGCGCATTGGCGTTGGCGGCGGCGTCCTGCACGTTGGCGGTGATCTCGTCCACCCGCTCCAGCTGCTCGTTGGCGCTGCGCACGGCGGCGCCCGCGTCGGTCAGCAGCGGCACGGCCTGTTCGGTGACGGCGGAGACCAGGACGGTGGCCTCCTTGAGCACCCGCGAGAGCCGGACGAGGACGACGGCGAGCAGGGTGACCAGGACCGCCCAGAAGACGGCGACGAGCAACCCGGCCAGCTCTCCCACGGACACCTTGTGCGCTCCCTCGCCTTGCTGTTCTCCGAGGGAACCCTATCGCGCCGACGCCGGGTTTCCCGACCGGGTTGTCGCCCGTCGGGCTCCCGCGATCCGGTCGGGTGTGCGAGCCGTGCGCGTAACCTCCGACTGGTCACCTCGTTCCACCGGGCGGGCCGTCGCCGGGGCGGTCCGAGCGACGTCCGGGCCGTGAGGGTCCGGGCCCGGACCCGGGAGCATCGGTTGGCCGGCGACTCGACAGCGGAGCCGAGAGGGACGGCGGCGCGGCGGACACCGGCGCCCGGCCGGCTGCCCGCGGAGGTGACCAGTTTCGTCGGGCGGCAGGAGGAGCTGACCGCCCTGGCCGGGCTGCTGGCCGCCTCCCGGCTGGTGACGGTGACCGGGCCGGGCGGGGTGGGCAAGAGCCGACTGGCGGTGCGCGCGGCGGCCCGGGCGGCCGGCGCCTTCCCGGACGGCACCTGGCTGGTGGAGGTGGCCCCGGTGCAGGACCCGCTGCTGCTCGGCCACGCGGTGCTGGAGGCGCTGCGGCTGACCGACGGCACCGCCCGGGCACCCCTGGACGTCCTGACCGAGCAGCTGGCCGGGCGCCGGCTGCTGATCGTGCTGGACGGCTGCGAGCACCTGGTGCAGCCCTGCGCCGAGCTGGCCGACACGCTGCTGCGGGCGGTGCCGGGCCTGCGGGTGCTGGCCACCAGCCGGGAGACGCTGCGCGCCTCGGGCGAGCACCTGCTGACGCTGGCGCCGCTGCCGGTCGGCGCCGTCCGCCCCGGCGTGCTGCCGGACGCGGTGCGGCTGTTCGCCGACCGGGCGCGGGCGGTGCTGCCGTCCTTCGAGATCACCCCGGCCACCGCCGAGGGGATCGCCCAGCTCTGCCGCCGGCTGGACGGCATCCCGCTGGCCGTGGAGCTGGCAGCCGGCCGGCTGCGCTCGCTGTCGGTGGAGCAGATCAGTGCCCGGCTGGACGACCGGTTCCGGCTGCTCACCGGCGGGTCCAGAACGGCGCTGCCGCGCCATCAGACGCTGCGGACGACGATCGGCTGGAGCCACGAACTCTGCACGGTGCAGGAACGTTTACTCTGGGCCCGCCTCTCGGTCTTCGCCGGCAGCTTCGACCTGGAGGCCGCCGAGTACGTCTGCGCCGGCGAGGGCCTCGAACCGGACGGGCTGCTCGACCTGCTGACCGAGCTGATCAACAAGTCGGTGGTCATGCGGCTGGGGGCACCTCCCGGCCGGACCGGCGCGGAGAGCGCCGTCGGCGTCCGCTTCCGGCTGCTGGACACGCTGCGCGAGTACGGCGGGCACTGGCTGCGCGCCGCCGGCGAGGAGCAGCGGCTGCTGCGCCGCCACCGCGACTGGTACCTGGGCGTGGCCACCTGGGGTGAGGTCGAGTGGTTCGGCCCCCGGCAGGCCGAGACCGCCGAGCGGACCGGGCTCGCCCACCCCAACCTCCGTGCGGCGCTGGAGTTCTGCCTCGCCGAACCGGGCGAGGAGCAGCTCGCCCTCCTGCTGGCCGGCACGCTCTGGTTCTACTGGGTCGGCTGCGGCCACCTCGGCGAGGGCCGGCACTGGCTGGACCGCGCGCTCGCCCTCGACCCCCAGCCGACCGAGGCCCGCGCCAAGGCGCTCTGGGTCACCGGCTACATGGCCACCCTCCAGGGCGACCTGGTCTCCGCCCGCCCCGCCCTGGAGGAGTGCCGCCGTCAGGCGCTGGACACCGGCGACGACCGGGCGCTCGCCTACGCCGTCCACCGGCAGGGCTGCGCGGCGCTGATCGGCGACGAACCGGCCCGCGCCGCCGAGCTGTTCGAGGAGGCGCTCTGGCACTACCGGACCATCGGCGAGCTGAACAGCAACGTCCTGATGGCCATGTTCGAGCTGGGCATCGCCTACCTCTTCCAGGGCGACCAGGAGAGCGGCGACCTCTGGCTCGGCCAGGTCCGCGAGCAGTGCGAGGAGCACGGCGAGCAGTGGGTGTACGCGTACGCGCTGTACGCGCTGGCGTACTCGCACTGGCTGAACGGCGAGATCCGGCCGGCCCGCGCGCAGGCCCGGGAGAGCGTCCGGCTCAACCACCTCTTCCGCGACCTGCTCGGCATCGTGCTGGCGATCGACCTGCTGGCGCTGCTGGAGACCGAGCCGGCCGGCCCGGGTGAGCCGGGCGACCTGCGCGAGGCCCGGGTGCTGCAGGGCACCGCGCACCGCATCTGGCAGGCCGTGGGCAAGCCGTTCTTCGGCTCGCGCACCTTCAACGGCCCGCACCGGGAGTGCGAGGAGCGGGCCAGGGCCGGCCTGACCGAGCAGGAGTTCACCGGCTGGTTCGACTGCGGCACCCGGCTGGACCTCGACGCCGCCGTCCACCGCGCCCTCGGCGGCGACGGCCGGGCGGACGGCCCGGGGCCGCTGCCCGGCCCCTTCCCGGTGCCGCCGGCGCCCCGCCCGTCACCGGTCAGGAATAGTTGAAACTTGTCCATTGCTCAACCGGGCAGCACCACTCGGCACCGTCGCACCGGTACCGGCGCCGAGCAGACCCGGAAGGAGCAGCCGTGGCCATCCACACCGCCGCCGACGAGTACCGCCTCGCGAAGTTCCACTTCGAGTCCAAGGCCTACTCCGACGCCGCCCGCATGCTGGAGGGCGTCCTCGCCGAGGAGCCGGCCAACCTCGCGGTCCGGCTGCTGCTGGCCCGCAGCTACTACCACTCGGCCCAGCTCTCCCGGGCCGAGGCGGAGCTGCGCCGCATCGTCGACGCCGCCCCGGCCGAGGACTACGCCCGGCTGATGCTCGGCCGGACGCTGGAGCGCCAGGGCCGTCCCGAGGAGGCCCGCCCGCACCTGCGACTGGCCGCCGCGATGACCGGCGAGGACGTCTGAGAGGACATCTGAGCGGCCCGGTCCCGCCCCGGGCCAAAGGGCGCACCGGTGCCGAAAGCGAGAGACCGATGAAGCGACCGACGCAGGAGGGAACGCGGGAGCGATGAGCGTCGGCGCCGGGTCCCGAGCGCCCGGAGGCGAGCGGGCGAGTCACAGCAAAGGGGCGAGCCCCCGCCGCCTCGAAAGGCGGCGGGGGCTCGCTGGGTACGGCAGGCGTACCGCTCGCGGGTCAGCGCGAGTAGTACTCGACGACGAGCTGCTCGTCACAGATCACCGGGACCTCCTTGCGCTGCGGCGCACGGTCCAGGCGGAAGGCCAGGGCCTTCAGGTTGACCTCGAGGTACTTCGGGGTCTGGCCCTCGCCCGCGTAGCCACCCTCACGGGCGACCTGGAACGGGACCTTCTCCTTGCTGCGCTCGCGCACAGTCACCACGAAGCCCGGCTTCATCTGGTACGACGGCTTGTTGACCTTGCCGCCGTTGACCTCGATGTGGCCGTGGACGACCATCTGGCGGGCCTGGTAGATGGTGCGGGCAATGCCCGAACGCAGCACCAGGGAGTCCAGACGGGTCTCCAGCTCGGCGACGAGCGCCTCACCGGTCTTGCCCTCGGCCTTCTTGGCGCGGTCGAACGCGCGCGCCATCTGCTTCTCGCTCAGGTCGTACTGGGCGCGCAGACGCTGCTTCTCGAGCAGACGGACCTTGTAGTCCGAGTTCTGCTTGCGGCCACGGCCGTGCTGGCCGGGCGGGTACGGGCGGGCCTCGAAGTACTTGACGGACTTCGGGGTCAGCGGCACGCCGAGCGCACGCGCGATCTTGACCTTGGGACGCTTCTGGTTCGCCATGAACCAAACCTTCCTTGCTTACGAATACGGCTTCACCAGGTGTTGACGGAGGTCGCTCGTCGCGGTCCGGAGGAAAACCGCACCGCCCACGGGCAGTGTGGTCAGCCGTTCTCCGAGGCCGGGCACGGAAGTGCTTGCACACGAGTGGCCCACCGAACCGGGGTTGGTGGGCTGCACGCGACACCGAAACGGTGCGCGACGCTCCTGAAGACCCCGCGAGGGGTCTACCGCCGGTGCCCCGCTGGTGCGGCCGGTCGGTCAGGGTCTCCCCTGCCGCCGTCCCGGGACACGGCACTCCGCACGAGTATACCCGCAGCTTTCGCGGCGGGTTCCCCACCCGTCACTCGCCCCTGAGCCGGCCCCTGGTCCACTCCACGATGTCCGCGTACCGGGCCTCCCCGCCGTGCCGGGTCGGCTGGTAGTACGCCTTGCCGTGCACCGCGTCCGGCGCGTACTGCTGCGCCGCGATGCCCTCCGGAAGATCGTGCGGGTACTGGTAGCCCTGGCCGTGCCCGAGCTTGCCGGCGCCGCCGTAGTGCGCGTCCCTCAGGTGCGGCGGCACCGCGCCGGCCAGGCCCTGCCGGACGTCCGTCAGCGCCGCGTCGATCGCCAGGTAGGCCGCGTTGGACTTGGGCGCCAGCGCCAGCGCGATCGCCGCCTGGGAGAGGATGATCCGCGCCTCCGGGAAGCCGATCAGCGCCACCGCCTGGGCCGCCGCCACCGCCGTGGTCAGCGCGGTCGGGTCGGCCAGGCCGACGTCCTCGCTGGCCGAGATCATCAGCCGCCGGGCGATGAACCTCGGGTCCTCCCCCGCCTCGATCATCCGGGCCAGGTAGTGCAGGGTGGCGTCGACGTCGCTGCCCCGGATCGACTTGATCAGCGCGCTGGCGACGTCGTAGTGCTGGTCGCCGTCCTTGTCGTACCGGACGGCCGCCTGGTTGACCGCCGTCTCGGTGGTGGCCAGGGTGATGGTCGCCTCGCCCTTCTCCAGCGCCGCCCCCGCCGCCGCCTCCAGCGTGGTCAGCGCCCGCCGGGCGTCCCCGCCGGCCAGGCGGACGAGGTGGTCCTCCGCCTCCCCGGACAGCTCCAGCGCGCCCTCCAGGCCACGCTCGTCGGCCACCGCGCGGCGCAGCAGGGCGCGGATGTCCTCGTCGGTCAGCGACTCCAGGGTGAGCAGCAGCGAGCGCGACAGGAGCGGGGAGATCACCGAGAAGTACGGGTTCTCGGTGGTCGCGGCGATCAGGGTGACCCAGCGGTTCTCCACCGCGGGCAGCAGCGAGTCCTGCTGGGCCTTGGAGAAGCGGTGGATCTCGTCCAGGAAGAGCACCGTCTCCTTGCCGCTCATGCCGACCGCCCGGCGTGCGCCCTCGATGACCGCGCGGACCTCCTTGACGCCCGCGGTGATCGCCGACAGCTCGACGAAACGCCCCTCGACGGCCTGGCTGATCACGTGCGCGAGCGTGGTCTTGCCGGTGCCGGGCGGGCCCCAGAGGATCACCGAGCTGGTGGCCGCCGGCCCGCGCGAGCCGGCCACGAGGCGGCGCAGCGGTGAGCCGGGCTTCAGCAGCTGCCGCTGCCCGGCCACCTCGTCCAGGGTGCGCGGACGCATCCGTACGGCGAGCGGGGCCCGGCCGGGCTCCTTGGCCTGGCGTTCCTCGGCGGCGGCGGTGAAGAGGTCCGGTTCGTCCACACCGGAAGCCTATGCGAGGGCGCCGACAGCCCCGCCCGGCCGTGACCGCTACGGCTGCTGCGGAAGGTCCAGCAGGATGACCTCGAACTCCTCCAGGGACTGCAGGACGGCGCCGCCGGCGGCCACGGCCCGCGTCCGGGCCTCCGCGACCGGGCCGCGGGAGGCCACCAGGGCGGCCTTGTCGGCGAAGAGAAGACCGACCGCACCGCGCTCGTCCTCGGAGTTGATCAGCATGGAGCCGCCGAGGAACCCGTCGATGCGCTGCATCGCGGGCAGCGCCCCCTCGCGGAACGCGGCGGCCACCTGGTCGGCCTGCGCCCGGCCGAGGTCGAACTTGGTCAGCCGGAACCAGGCGCCCGGGGCGGCCTGGGCGGGCCGGGCGGCGACCACGGCCTCCCAGTGCTCCTGGGTGGCCGTCCCCCCGAACGGCGCCAGCAGCTCCGCGCGCCGCCCGCGCAGCTGCGCGTCGCTGTCCCGTTCCGCCTGCTCGCTCTCCCACCAGGAGCCCATGGTGATGATGCCGAGTTCCCGGTTGGCGAACAGGCCGTAGCCCCGGTAGCCGGGCTGCGCGGACAGCAGGCCGACCGCCTCGGCGCGCAGCCCCTCGAGGGTCCGGTCGAGCCTGGCCGGGTCACCGGTCGCGTAGACGGTGCGAACGAACATGGGCGGGTCTCCTGACATCCGGCGGGCGCCGCGGCGGGCGTCCGTGCGTTCACGGGCACGTCCATCGCACGCTCCGGCACCGCCGACGGCAACGCCGCGGGGCCGTTCGGAGGAGGCGCTATCCGATCCCCGCCGCGTGGTCCGGCACGTACTTCTGCAGGTCGCGCGGCGGCCGCTGGTAGCCCCGGGGGCGCGGGCGGAGCGGCAGCTCGATCCGGGGCGGGGCCACCTCGCGGTACGGGAGGGTGGAGAGCAGGTGGGCGATCATGTTGATCCGGGCCCGCCGCTTGTCGTCGCTCTCCACCACGTTCCACGGCGAGTCCGGGATGTCGGTGTGGATGAACATCTCGTCCTTGGCCCGCGAGTAGTCCTCCCAGCGGGTGATCGACTCGACGTCCATCGGCGAGAGCCTCCAGCGCTTCATCGGGTCCTCCAGCCGGCCCCGGAAGCGCAGCTGCTGCTCCGTGTCGCTGACCGAGAACCAGTACTTGCGCAGCAGGATGCCGGCCTCGGTCAGCATCCGCTCGAACATCGGGCACTGGTGCAGGAACTGCCAGTACTCCTCGTCCGTGCAGAAGCCCATCACCCGCTCGACCCCGGCCCGGTTGTACCAGCTGCGGTCGAACAGCACGATCTCCCCGGCGGCGGGCAGCTGCTCGACGTACCGCTGGAAGTACCACTGGCCGCGCTGGCGTTCGGTGGGGGCGGGCAGTGCCACGACCCGGGCGATGCGCGGGTTCAGATACTCCGTCACCCGCTTGATCGCGCCACCCTTGCCGGCCGCGTCGCGCCCCTCGAAGACGACCACCAGCCGGGCGCCCTCGGCGCGCACCCACTCCTGGAGCTTCACGAGTTCGTTCTGGAGCCGCAGCAGCTCCCGCTCGTACGGCTTCCTCCGCAGCCGCTCCGGAGGGCGGGCTCGGTCACGCTCGGGCCTGACTGCCACCTGGGTGCCTCCGTCCGGAGAGTACTGATGACCACTCACCGTAGGCGCTGCGCCCCGTGCCCGCAGGCCGGGGGCAGAAGCGGCAGCGGCGGCCCCCTGAACCGCCGCTGCCGGGCTCCCCCGTGGGCCGGCCCGAGGGCCGAGTGATCAACCTTGTCGCAGACCTGCCGGGCCGGTCCAATATCCCGTTCCATAACCTTGGGGCATGGATGTGGACACCCGACTGCTGCGCAGCTTCGCCGCGGTCTGCGAGGAGGGGCAGCTGACCGCCGCCGCGGCCCGGCTGTTCGTCTCCCAGCCGACGCTGACCAAGCAGATCCGCCAGCTGGAGGCGCTGCTCGGGGTGGAGCTGTTCGAGCGGTCCCGCCGGGGCATGGCACCGACCCCGGCGGGCCGGGCCCTGGCCGAGCGCGCCGGCCCGATGCTGGCGGACTGGGACGACGCGCTGCGCGCCACCAGGGCGGCGGCGGCCGAGCAGGGCTCGACGCTGCGGGTGGGTTTCGAGGGCGGCACGATCAACGTGATGACCCGGAGCACCGTGGCGGACTTCACCCGGCGGATGCCGGGCTGGCAGGTGGAGCTGCGGCAGAACAACTGGTTCGACCCCACCTCGGGGCTGGCCACCGGGGAGATCGACCTGACGCTCTGGCACGCCCCGCCGTCGATGTCCGAGCACTACAACGTCGCGGTGCTGGGCGAGGAGCCGCGGTGCGCGGCGCTGCCGGCCGGACACCGGCTGGCCGGGCGTGCGGTGATCGACTTCGAGGAGCTGCTGGACGAGCCCTTCGTGGCGATACCGCACGAGGCCGGGCACTGGCGCGACTACTGGCTGGCGGTCCGGGAGCGGGAGGGGCGGCCGGTGCGGATCGGCGCGGTGGCGCACAACACCGACGAGTGGCTGGCCGCGGTGGTGTGCGGCCAGGGCATCGGCTTCGCCCCGGAGACGATGAGCCGGCTGGCGGCGCGGGAGGATGTCGCGTACCGGCCGGTGCGGGGGCTGAGCCCCAGCCTGGTCGGGCTGTACTGGCCGAAGGAGCGGGAACTGACCCAGGCGATGGCCGCGTTCGTGCAGAGCTGCCGGGCGACGGTCGGCCCCCCGCCGGGCGGGAGTCCCGCCCGCAGGAACGGCGCCGACCGGGCGCCCTAGACGGCCTCGAACGGCTCCGGGTAGCGGCAGAGCCCGCGCGGGCCGTCGTCGTACGCGGGCAGGGCGAGCGCCTGGAAGTAGGCCTCCGGCACCTCGAACGGGCCGGTGACCTCGTGCTGCCGGGCCGGCAGGAAGCCGAACCGGCCGTAGTAGCCCGGGTCGCCGAGCACCACGACGAGCTTCTCGCCCGCCACCTCGGCGGCGGCCAGCGCGGCCCGGACGACCAGCTCGCCGACGCCCTTGCGCTGCCACTCCGGCGCGACCGCGACCGGCGCGAGCGCCAGACCCTGGCCGTCGCCGACCCGCAGCCGGGTGAGCAGCGCATGTCCCACGACCAGGCCGGCCTCGTCCACCGCGACCAGCGACAGGCCGGGCAGCCAGGCGGGGTCGCGGCGCAGCGCGTCCACCAGGTCGGCCTCGTCGGGGCCGGGGAACGCGGCCATGTGGACCCGTCTGGTGGCGGGCGCGTCGTCCGGACACTCGACTCTGGTGCTGACCTTCATGGGGGGAAGCCTCTCTCCGTCGCACACCGTTGTGGACCGGCCCCGGACGGCAGGTGCGCCGTCCGGGGCCGTGAAAGGTTAGCCGATGGGACGTCAGGCCTTGGGCTGGGCCTCGGACTTGGCGTCGGCCTTCGCGTCCTCGCGGACCTTCGGCTGGGCGTCGACGCCGGCCTCGCGGCGCTGCGCCGGGGTGATCGGCGTGGGGGCGCCGGTCAGCGGGTCGCCGCCGGTGGACGTCTTCGGGAACGCGATGACGTCCCGGATGGTGTCGTACCCGCCGAGCAGCGTGACGATCCGGTCGAGGCCGAAGGCGACGCCACCGTGCGGCGGCGGGCCGTAGTTGAAGGCGTCCAGCAGGAAGCCGAACTGCGAGGCCGCCTCCTCCTCGGAGAGGCCGATCGCGTCGAACGCCCGCTTCTGCACGTCCCGCTGGTGGATACGGATCGAACCGCCGCCCAGCTCCGAGCCGTTGAGGACCAGGTCGTAGGCGTTGGAGAGCGCCGAGCCCGGGTCGGTGTCGAAGGTGGCGAGCGACTCGACGGTCGGGGCGGTGAAGGGGTGGTGCACCGCGTGCCAGCCCTGGAACTCGCCCTTGTCGTCCTCGATCGGCTCGAACATCGGGAAGTCGACGACCCAGAGGAAGGCCCACTGGGACTCGTCGATCAGCTCGCAGCGGCGGCCGATCTCCAGGCGGGCGGCGCCGAGCAGCTCCTGCGAGGGGCGCTGCTTGCCGGCCGCGAAGAAGATCGCGTCACCGTTCTTGGCGCCGGCGGCGTCGGCCAGGCCGGCCAGGTGCTCGGCGGAGAGGTTCTTGGCGACGGGGCCGCGCAGCTCGCCGGTCTCGGCGTCGATGACGACGTAGGCGAGGCCGCGGGCGCCGCGCGCCTTGGCCCAGTCCTGCCAGGCGTCGAGCGCCTTGCGCGGCTGCGAGGCGCCGCCGGGCATGACCACGGCGCCGACGTACGGGGCCTGGAAGACGCGGAACTCGGTGCCCTTGAAGTACTCGGTGAGGTCGGTGAGTTCCTGGCCGAAGCGGACGTCCGGCTTGTCGGAGCCGTAGCGGGCCATGGCGTCCGCGTAGGTCATCCGGGGCAGCGGGTTCGGGATCTCGTAACCGTGCACCTCGCGCCAGACCGAGCCGACGATCTTCTCGCCGAGGGCCAGGACGTCCTCCTGGTCGACGAACGAGGCCTCGATGTCCAGCTGGGTGAACTCCGGCTGCCGGTCGGCGCGGAAGTCCTCGTCGCGGAAGCAGCGGGCGATCTGGTAGTACCGCTCCATGCCGGCCACCATCAGCAGCTGCTTGAACAGCTGGGGCGACTGCGGCAGCGCGTACCAGTGGCCGGGCTGGAGGCGGACCGGGACGAGGAAGTCGCGGGCGCCCTCGGGGGTGGAGCGGGTGAGGTACGGCGTCTCGATGTCGAGGTAGTCGTTCTCCTCCATCACCCGGCGGATGATGTTGTTGACCTTCGAGCGCAGCCGCAGGCCCTTGGCCGGGCCCTCACGGCGCAGGTCCAGGTAGCGGTAGCGGAGCCGGACCTCCTCGTTGACCGTGCCGGGCTCGTACTCGGCGACCGGGAAGGGCAGCGGGGCGGCCTCGGAGAGCACCTCGATCTCGCTGACGACGACCTCGACGGCGCCGGTCGGGATGTCCGGGTTCTCGTTGCCCTCGGGGCGCACCCGGACGTCGCCGACGACCTTGACGCAGTACTCGGCGCGCAGGCCGTGCACCGAGTCGAGGTCGCGGACCACGATCTGCACGGTGCCGGAGGCGTCGCGCAGGTCGATGAAGGCCACGCCGCCGTGGTCGCGGCGGCGGGCGACCCAGCCGGCCAGGGTGACGGTGGTGCCTGCGTGCTCCGGGCGGAGCGTGCCCGCGTCGTGCGTGCGGATCACAGCTGCTTCTCCTTCAGGGTGGTGACGAGTGCGTCGAGGGCGACGGGGTTCTGCTCGCCGGTGGTCAGGTCCTTGAGCTGGACGACGCCGTCGGCGAGGTCCCGGTCACCGGCGAGCACGGCGAAGCGGGCGCCGGAACGGTCCGCGGACTTCATCGCGTTCTTGATGCCCTTGACGCCGAAGGCGAGGTCGGTGGCGACGCCCTCGCGGCGCAGCTCGACCACCTTGGCGAAGAGGACGTTCTTCGCTTCGTCGCTCAGGGCGACGGCGTAGACGGAGGTGGTGGAGGGCAGGTCGAGGACGACGCCCTCGGCCTCCATCGCCAGGTAGGTGCGGTCGACGCCCAGGCCCCAGCCGACGGACGGCAGCGCCGGGCCGCCGAGCATCTCGGAGAGGCCGTCGTAGCGGCCGCCGCCGCCGATCGCGGACTGCGCGCCGAGGCCGTTGTGCACGAACTCGAAGGTGGTGCGGGTGTAGTAGTCCAGCCCGCGGACCAGCTTGGGGTCGTCGGTGAAGGGCACGCCGGCGGCGGTGAGCAGCTCGCGGACCTTCTCGTCGTAGGCCTTGCACTCCTCGCAGAGGTAGTCGCGCAGCCTGGGGGCGTCGGTCAGCTGGGCCTGGACGGAGTCGCGCTTGTCGTCCAGCACCCGCAGCGGGTTGATCTCGGCGCGGCGGCGGGTGTCCTCGTCGAGGTCCAGGCCGGCCAGGAACTCGATCAGCGCGGCGCGGTAGAGCGGCCGGCACTGCTTGTCGCCGAGGCTGTTGATCAGCAGCGAGTAGTCGGCGAGGCCCAGCGAGCGGAAGGCGTCGTCGGCCAGGATGATCAGCTCGGCGTCCAGCGCCGGGTCCTCCGCGCCGATCGCCTCGGCGCCGACCTGGGCGAACTGGCGGTAGCGGCCGGCCTGCGGGCGCTCGTAGCGGTAGAAGGAGCCGGAGTACCAGAGCTTGACCGGCAGGTTGCCCAGCTTGTGCAGGTTGGCCTGCAGGGTGGCGCGGACCACCGACGCGGTGCCCTCGGGGCGCAGCGCGAGGTCCTCCTTGCCGCGCTTGGTGAGCGAGAACATCTCCTTGGTGACGATGTCCGTCGACTCGCCGACACCGCGGGAGAACAGCTTGACGTCCTCGAAGACCGGGGTCTCGATGTAGCCGTAGCCGGCCCGGCGCAGCGGCGCGCTGAGGCGCTCGCGGATCGCCAGGAAGGTCGCGGAGCTGGGGGGCAGCAGGTCGTAGGTGCCCTTGGGGGCGGTGAAGGTGCTCAACTTCTCTTCCGTCACATTCCTCGTCGCGGGACGGCCGGAGCGCCCTGCGCTCCCGCCGCCTGCCTGAGGTAGGGGTTGGTGGCGCGCTCACGGCCGATGGTGGTCTGTCCGCCGTGGCCGGAGAGGACCACGGTCGCGTCGTCGAGGGGCAGGCACACCCGGGCCAGCGACTGCATGATCGCCTCGCTGTCCCCGCCCGGGAGGTCCGTACGCCCGATGGAGCCGGCGAAGAGCAGGTCGCCCGAGAAGAGCACCGGGGGCAGGTCCTCGGCGCCGGGCGTCCGGAACGTCACCGACCCCTTGGTATGGCCGGGCGCGTGGTCGACGGTGAGCTTCAGGCCGGCCAGGTCGAGCACGCTGCCGTCGGTGAGTTCGCGCACGTCGTCGGGCTCGCCGACGGTGAGCTCGCCCATCAGCTGGGTGCCGAGCGAGCGGCCGAGCGCCTTCTCCGGGTCGGCCATCATGTAGCGGTCCTCGGGGTGGATCCACGCCGGGACGCCCTTGGCGCCGCAGACCGGGACGACCGAGGCGATGTGGTCGATGTGGCCGTGGGTGAGCACGACCGCGACGGGCTTGAGCCGGTGCTCGCGGATCAGCTCGTCGACGCCGTGGGCGGCCTGGTGGCCGGGGTCGACGATGACGCACTCCTCGCCCGGCGCCGGAGCGACCAGGTAGCAGTTGGTGCCCCAGGCTCCAGCGGGGAATCCGGCGATGAACACGCGCGTCCTTCGTGACTCGGTCGGCAGTGGCGGCTACGGGATGCGGCTACACGAGGTGGTGTAAGCGCAGCCTACCGGCGGTCCGGGTCCGGTTGCGAACCAGATAGGGGTGACAGGACCAACCGTCCTGACAGGTTCACCGCGTTCTTACAGCCGCGGTACCTACACTTGGCCATCGATGGATGCGATGATCCGCTCCAGCATCCGTACACAAGTCCAGCGCATATGTAGGAGACACGGCCTGTGGTCACCAGCGAACAGCGGCGGCGGCAGCTCGCCCGCGAGAAGTACGAGCGCCAGGCGCAGCGCCGGGCCGAGGCCCACGCCGCGCGCAGGCGCCGCAACACCATCATCGGGGCCTCGCTCGCCGTGGTGGTGCTGGCGGGCGGCGGCGCCCTGGTGGGCACGGGTGCGTTCGACTCCGAGGACAAGAAGGACTCGTCCTCCACCGCGCAGGCCGCGCCGACCGCCACCGGGGAGCCCACCACCCCGACCCGCAAGCCGGTCGAGGGCTGCACCGACCCGGCGCCGGGCGCGCCGAACGGCAAGCAGTGGCAGACCGAGCCGGCGATGAGCATCGACGCCACCGGCAGCTACACGTCGACGCTGGACACCAACTGCGGCAAGGTGACGCTCACCCTGGACGCGGCCAAGGCGCCGCACACGGTCAACTCCTTCGCCTTCCTCTCGGGCCAGCAGTTCTTCGACCACACCAAGTGCCACCGGCTGACCACGGGCGGCATCTTCGTGCTGCAGTGCGGCGACCCGACGGCCAGCGCCACCGCCCCGGGCGGCACCGGCGGCCCGGGCTACAAGTTCGCCGACGAGAACCTGACCGGCGCGACCTACCCGGCGGGCACGGTGGCGATGGCCAACTCGGGCCCGGGCACCAACGGCAGCCAGTTCTTCCTGGTCTACAAGGACACCAAGCTGGACCCGAACTACACCCCGTTCGGCAAGATCACCGGCGGTCTGGACGTGCTTCAGAAGATCGCCGCCGCGGGCACCCTGGAGGGTGGGGCGGACGGCCACCCGATGGCCGACGTCACCCTCAACTCGGTTACCACCGCGAAGGGTTGACCCGTACCGGGGCCGCGCCGCGCACGCCCGGGAGGCGTGCGGGCGCGGCCCCGGCCCGAAATCGCCCGGCCCGGATGCGGACAGCACCGGGCCTGGTCGCCTATGTTGGCGTTGTGTAGGGTGCCCAGACCCGCCGGCCGTCACCCTCGGCAGCAAGACACGGCGGACGGGACGGCGGACTCATCGGTCCGCCGCACATCAACTGTGGACGACGTACGCGTACCGCCCCGGCGCGGGCGCGACGTCATGTGGAGGACGCGCTATGAGCAGCGACCCGTGGGGCCGTGTCGACGAGCAGGGCACGGTCTACGTCAGGACGGCCGACGGCGAACGCGTCGTGGGTTCCTGGCAGGCCGGCTCGCCCGAAGAGGCTCTCGCCTACTTCGAGCGCAAGTACCAGGGCATCGAGGTGGAGATCGGCCTGCTGGAGAAGCGGGTGCGCACCACCGACCTGGCCGCCAAGGACGCCCAGACGGCGCTGGAGCACCTGCGCGCGCAGGTGGCCGAGGGGCACGCGGTCGGCGACCTGGACGCCCTGGCCAAGCGGCTGGACACGCTCGCCGGTGAGATCGAGAGCCGCCGCGAGCAGCGCAAGGCGGCCCGCGCCAAGGCCCAGGACGAGACCCGGACGGCCAAGGAGGAGCTGGTCGCCGAGGCCGAGCGGCTCGCCGAGTCGACCCAGTGGCGGGAGGCCGGCGACCGGCTGCGCGCCCTGGTGGACATCTGGAAGGGCCTGCCGCGGCTGGACCGCAAGAGCGACGACGAGCTGTGGCACCGCTTCTCGCACGCCCGCTCGGTCTTCTCCAAGCACCGCAAGGCGCACTTCGCCACCCTCGACGCCGAGCGCGACCAGGCCCGGGCGGTCAAGGAGCGCCTGGTCACCGAGGCGGAGGCGCTCTCCTCGTCCACCGAGTGGGGCGACACCGCGGCCCGCTACCGGGACCTGATGGCGCGCTGGAAGGCCGCCGGGCGCGCCCAGCGCGACATCGAGGACGAGCTGTGGGCGCGGTTCCGCGGCGCCCAGGACGTCTTCTTCCAGGCCCGGTCCGCCGTGTTCAGCGAGCGCGACGCCGAGCAGGTCGCCAACCAGAAGCTCAAGGAGGTGCTGGCGGCCGAGGCCGAGACGATCCTGCCGATCACCGACCTCAAGGCCGCCAAGGCGGCGCTGCGCGACATCAACGAGCGCTGGGAGGCGATCGGGCACGTGCCGCGCGACGTCCGGCCGAAGCTGGACGGCCGGCTGAACACGGTCGAGCGGGCGATCCGCGAGGCCGAGGACGCCGAGTGGAAGCGCTCCAACCCGGAGGCCAAGGCCCGTGCCGCCGGCATGGTCGGCCTCTTCGAGGCCAAGGCCGAGAAGATCCAGGCCGACCTGGACAAGGCCCGCGCGGCCGGCAACGCGAGCCGCGTCGCCAAGCTGGAGTCCGAGCTGGCCGGCGTCCAGACCCTGCTGGAGCAGGCGCACAAGAGCCAGGACGAGTTCAGCGGCTGAGTCCCCCGCCGCAGGACACGACGAAGGGCCCCGGGCGAACCCGGGGCCCTTCGTCGTGTCCTGCCGTCCGCTACTTGCGGGCCGAGGTGACCCGGTAGACGTCGTACACGCCCTCGACGCCGCGGACCGCCTTGAGCACGTGCCCGAGGTGCTTCGGGTCGCCCATCTCGAAGGTGAAGCGGCTCATCGCCACCCGGTCGCGGGAGGTCTGCACCGCCGCCGACAGGATGTTGACGTGCTGGTCGGAGAGGACCCGGGTGACGTCCGAGAGCAGCCGCGAGCGGTCCAGCGCCTCGACCTGGATGGCGACCAGGAAGACGGACGACTGGGTGGCCGCCCACTCGACGTCGATCATCCGCTCGGGCTGCTGGCTGAGCGCCTCCACGTTGACGCAGTCGGCGCGGTGCACCGAGACGCCGTTGCCGCGGGTGACGAAGCCGACGATCGGGTCGCCCGGCACCGGCGTACAGCAGCGCGACAGCTTGACCCAGACGTCCTCGACGCCCTTGACGATGACGCCGGGGTCGCCCTTGGCCCGGCGGCGCACGGCACGGCGGGTGTCGTGGGTCGGGGTGGCCGTCTCGGCGAGGTCCTCGGTGGCACCCTCCTCGCCGCCGAGCGCCTGCACCAGCTTCTGCACGATGTTCTGCGCGGCGACGTGGCCCTCGCCGATCGCGGCGTACAGCGAGGAGATGTCGGGGTAGCGCATCTCGTGGGCCAGGGTGACCAGCGAGTCGCCGGTCAGGATCCGCTGGATCGGCAGGCCCTGCTTGCGCATCGCCCGGGCGATGGCCTCCTTGCCGTGCTCGATCGCCTCCTCGCGGCGCTCCTTGGAGAACCAGGCGCGGATCTTGTTACGGGCGCGCGGGGACTTGACGAAGCCCAGCCAGTCCCGGGAGGGGCCGGCGTTCTCCGCCTTGGAGGTGAAGACCTCGACGCTGTCGCCGTTCTCCAGGGTCGACTCCAGCGGCACCAGCCGCCCGTTGACCCGGGCCCCTATGCAGCGGTACCCGACCTCGGTGTGGACGGCGAAGGCGAAGTCCACCGGGGTGGCGCCGGCCGGCAGCGCTATCACGTCGCCCTTGGGCGTGAAGACGAAGACCTCGTTGTTGGAGAGGTCGAAGCGCAGCGACTCCAGGAACTCGCTCGGGTCCTCGGTCTCCTTCTGCCAGTCCAGCAGCTGCCGCAGCCAGGCCATCTCGTTGACGGCGCCGGCCTTGTCGTCCTTGCGGGCCTGGGTGGGGGTGTCGGTGCGGACCTTGGAGGCGCCGGCCACCGCGCGCTGCTTGTACTTCCAGTGCGCGGCGATGCCGTACTCGGCCCGGCGGTGCATGTCGAAGGTGCGGATCTGGAGTTCGACGGGCTTGCCGCCGGGGCCGATCACCGTCGTGTGCAGCGACTGGTACATGTTGAACTTGGGCATCGCGATGTAGTCCTTGAACCGCCCCGGCACCGGGTTCCACCGTGCGTGGATGGTGCCCAGCGCCGCGTAGCAGTCGCGGACGGTGTCGACCAGGACCCGGATGCCCACCAGGTCGTAGATCTCGGCGAAGTCCCGGCCCCGGACGATCATCTTCTGGTAGACCGAGTAGTAGTGCTTCGGCCGGCCGGTGACGGACGCGGTGATCCGGGCGCCGCGCAGGTCGCCCTGGACCTGGTCGATCACGGTCGCCAGGTACTCGTCCCGCTTGGGCGCGCGCTCGGCGACCAGGCGGACGATCTCGTCGTACATCTTGGGGTAGAGGATCGCGAAGGCGAGGTCCTCCAGCTCCCACTTGATGGTGTTCATGCCCAGCCGGTGCGCCAGCGGGGCGTAGATCTCCAGCGTCTCGCGGGCCTTCTTCTCCTGCTTCTCCCGCTTGAGGTAGCGCATGGTGCGCATGTTGTGCAGGCGGTCGGCCAGCTTGATCACCAGGACGCGCGGGTCCTTGGCCATCGCGACGACCATCTTGCGGACGGTCTCGGCCTGCGCGGCCTCGCCGAACTTCACCCGGTCCAGCTTGGTGACGCCGTCGACCAGCAGGGCCACCGAGTCGCCGAAGTCCCTGCGCAGGGTCTCCAGGCCGTAGTCGGTGTCCTCGACGGTGTCGTGCAGCAGCCCGGCCATCAGGGTCGGGGCGTCCATGCCCAGCTCGGCCAGGATGGTCGCGACCGCGAGCGGGTGGGTGATGTACGGGTCGCCGCTCTTGCGCTTCTGCCCGCGGTGCCACTTCTCGGCGACCGCGTACGCCTTCTCGATGTCCCGCAGCAGCGCCGGGTCGGCCTTGGGGTCGTTGGCCCGGATCGAGCGGAACAGCGGCTCCAGAACGGGGTTGAGCACGCTGGAGCGCTGGCCGCCGAGGCGGGCCAGGCGGGCGCGCATGCCGCCGGAGGAGGACGGGCGGCTCGCGGGAGCCACCGGACGCGAGGAGGTCGGCGCCGGACGTGCCGGGGTGGCCCCCGAGGGCGTGGGACGGTCTTCGGGGGCGGCCGCTGCGGCCGTGGGCACAACCTCGTCGGGCAAGGACACTCCTCGGGGCACCGGGCCGACCCCCCGTACGGCTGCCACCAACGCGGACAACCGGGAGGGGATGAATCTTCATGGTACCGAGCCGGGCGCTCCGGTGTTCAGCCGCCCGGGCCCGGACACGCTCCGGGCACGCGAAGGGCGGCGGTCGGATGATCCGACCGCCGCCCTCGTCCGTGCCTCGGCCCGTCTCCCGGCCCGCTCCCCGGCCCGTTCTCCGGACCGCTTCTCAGACCGTGACCAGCGTCTCCAGCGGGGCGGTGCCCAGGTGCCCGGAGAGCCGCTCGCGGCCGTCCAGGAAGCCCAGCTCCATCAGCACCACGACGCCCGCCAGCTCGGCGCCGGCCTCCTTCACCAGGTCCAGCGAGGCCCCGATGGTCCCGCCCGTGGCCAGCACGTCGTCCACCACCAGCACCCGCTCACCGGGCGCGAAGGCGTCGCACTGCACCTCCAGCGTCGCCTGGCCGTACTCCAGCTCGTACGAGCGGCGGAACACCTCGCCGGGCAGCTTGCCCTGCTTGCGGATCGGCACGAAGCCGAGCCCGGCCGCGAAGGCCGCCGGGGCCGCCAGCACGAAGCCGCGCGCCTCCAGGCCCACCACCTTGGTCGCACCGAGGGCCGTCGCCCGCTCCGCCAGCGCCCGGGTGAGGGCCGCGAAGGCCTCGGCGTCGGCGAGCAGCGGCGCGATGTCCTTGAACAGCACACCCGGCTTCGGGTAGTCCGGGACATCCCGGATCCGGCTGTTCAGCAGCTCGGCCAGTGCGGTGTCGGCGGTGGTCACGAAGTGTCCTTACGGTCGGTCGGAGGTCAGCGCTTGGTGGACGGACGGCCCTTGGCACGGGTGCCGCCCGCCCGGCCGCGCTGACCGACCATACCCGCCGGAAGGTCGCCGTCGGCGAACTCCTCACCCTCCGGCGTTCCGTCCCCGCCCTCGGCCGCGGCCTTGGCGTCCGCGGCGCGCCGCTGGGCGACCCGCTTGGCCAGCGCCTTCATGTCGGGCTGCTCCTCCTTGAGCTGCGCCAGCAGCGGGGTGGCGACGCAGATCGAGGAGTAGGCACCGGCGGCGAGGCCGATGAACAGCGCGAGCGAGATGTCGTTCAGCGTGCCGGCGCCCAGGATGCCGCCACCGATGAACAGCAGCGCCGCCACCGGGAGCAGGGCGACCACCGTGGTGTTGAGCGAGCGCACCAGGGTCTGGTTGAGGCCCGCGTTGGCCGCCTCGCTGTAGGTGAGCCTGTTCTGCTTGGTGAGCCCCTTGGTGTTCTCCTTCACGGTGTCGAAGACGACGACCGTGTCGTAGAGCGAGTACCCGAGGATGGTCAGGAAGCCGATCACCGTACCGGGGGTGACCTCGAAGCCCACCAGGGCGTAGACCCCGATGGTGATCAGGAGGTCGTGGATGAGGGCGACCAGGGCCGCCACCGCCATCCGCCACTCGAAGGCGATCGCCAGGTAGGCCGTCACCAGGACCATGAAGATGATCAGGCCGGTGAGGGCCTTGCTGGAGATCTGCTCACCCCAGCTGGGACCGATCACCTGGGTGTCGATCTCCTGGAGCGGAACGCCGAGCTCCTTGGACAGCTTGTCGGTGAAGACCGACGAGCTGACGTTCTCCTCGGAGGAGACCTGGATGCGGAACTTCTTGCCGTTGTCCACGGACTGCACCAGCGGGTGCGAGTGGACGATCTTGTCCACCGCCTCCTGCGTCTGCGAGATGCTCAGCCCGGGCTTGGAGACGGTGTAGACCGAACCGCCCTTGAACTCGATGCCGAGTTTCAGGCCCAGGGCCAGACCGACCGCCGCGACCAGCACGATCACACCGGAGATGCTGTACCAGAGCTTGCGGCGACCGACGAAGTCGAAGCTGACCTCGCCCTGGTAGAGCCGGTGGCCCAGATTGGAGAAGCGTGACACGGTGTCAGGCCCCCTTCACGGCGGCGGACGAGGGGGTACGGCGACGGCTGCTGCGCAGCGGCGGGCGGGCGCCCAGGCGCTTCGGGTCCAGACCGGACCACGGGTGGCCGTCGGAGAAGAACTTCCGGCGGGCCAGCAGCGTGATCAGCGGCTTGGTGAAGAGGAAGATCACGACGACGTCGAGCGCGGTGGTCAGGCCCAGCGTGAACGCGAAGCCCTGCACCTTGCCGACCGAGACCAGGTAGAGCACGGCGGCACAGAGGAAGGACACGAAGTCCGACACCAGGATGGTGCGCCGGGCACGCGGCCAGGCCCGCTGGACCGCCGGGCGCAGCGGGGCGCCCTCGCGGACCTCGTCGCGGATGCGCTCGAAGTACACGATGAAGGAGTCCGCGGTGATACCGATCGCGACGATCGCACCACAGACGGCCGGCAGGTTCAGCGCGAAGCCGATCCCCGCGCCGAGCAGGCTCATGATCGAGTAGGTCAGGATCGCCGAGACGATCAGACCGGCGATGGAGACCAGGCCGAGGCCGCGGTAGTACACCAGCGAGTAGAGGACCACCAGCAGCATGCCGATGGCGCCGGCGATCAGACCGGCCTGCAGCTGGTCGCCGCCGAGCTGCGGGGAGACGGTGGTGACGTCGTCCGTGGTGAACTCCAGCGGCAGGGCGCCGAAGCTCAGCACGTTGGCGAGGTTCTGCGCCTCGGCCTGGGTGAAGTTGCCCGAGATCACGCCCGAGCCGCCGGGGATGGCGCCGCGCACGTACGGGTGGGAGACGACCTGGCCGTCCAGCACGATGGCGAACTGGTTGGCCGGAGCGGCCTGGGGCGCCAGCTGGCCGGTGATCTTGGTGAAGGCGTCGGTGCCGGCACCGTTGAACTGCAGCTGGACCTGCCAGCCGGCACCCTGCTGGGTGTCGATGCTGGCCTGCGCCTTGGAGATGTCGGAGCCCTTCACCGCGACCGGGCCGAGGGCCAGCTTGTAGTAGACGCCGTCCTCGTCCTTCTGGGTGCAGGCGACGGTCGACTGTTCCTCGGACTTCTGCAGGTTCTGGCGCTGCTCCGGCTTGGAGCAGTCCAGGGCGGCGAACTGGGCGGCCAGCTCCGGCGGCACGGTGCCCTGGGTCATCGCGGCGGAGAGGTCCGGCGTGGTCGGGGCGGTCGCGGCGGCGCTCGGGGTCGCGGCGGGCGAACCCGAGGCGGCGGCGCTCGGGGCGGCGCTCGCGCTGCCGGTGGCGGCCGCGGACGGGCTGGCGTCGGCGGCGAGGGCCTCACCGACGGCGCGGCCCTGCTTGGTGGGGCTGGCGCTGCCTGTCGCGGCACCCGCCGAGGCGGAGGCCGACGCCGAGGGGCTCGCGCTCGGGGCGGCACTGCCGCTCGCCGAGGGGGCCGCACTCGGGGTCTGCGCCTGGACGCCGGTCGGGGCGAGGGCGAGGACCGGGCGGAAGTACAGCTTCGCGGTGGTGCCGACCTGGTCGGCCGCGTTCTGCTTGTCACCGCCCTTGGGGATGTTGACGATGATGTTCCGGTCGCCCTGGGTCTGGACCTCCGCCTCGGAGACACCCATCCCGTTGACGCGCTGCTCGATGATCCCGGTGGCGATGTCCATCTTGGACTTGTTGATCGCCTTGGGATCGGTCGACTTCGCGCTCAGCGTGATACTGGTGCCGCCTGCGAGGTCGATCCCCAGGCGGGGCTTGGTGTTGCCCGTCCCGAACATGAGGGCGACCAGTCCGACGGTGACCACCAGGATGAGGGCCAGCGCCCGCCCCGGGTAACCGTCGCGCGGGCGCGACTTGGGTGTTGCCACCTTGCTCGTTTCTCCCTGTCCATGCCACCTCCCCTACCGGACCCCCGTCCGGCTCGTGGCTGGACGGGGGCGTGGCGGATCTGCGGCCCTGAGATCCTGTGGACTCGCGGCACTGCGCCGCGCGACCGGGCGGGTGCCCGGCCGTACTACTTGCTCGCGGGAGCCCCGCCCTCGGCCTCGCCCTTGTCGGCGCCGTCCTTGGTGAGCGTCAGCGGCTTCTCGTCGACCGGCTCGGCGTCGGCGTCCTCGGCCTCCGGCTCCGGAAGCTCGTCGTCGGCCGGGCGGCCGTTGATGATCGCGTCGTACTCCGCCGGCTCCAGGACCGCCGCGATCGCGCTCTTGGTGAAGTGGGTCACCACGCCCGGCGCGATCTCGAGCTCGATGGTCTCGTCGTTCACCGCCTTCACCTGGGCGTACAGGCCGCCGATGGTACGCACTCCAGCCCCGGGCTCCAGCGCCGTCTGCATCTGCTGCATCTGCGACTGGCGCTTCTTCTGCGACCGGAACATGAGCACGATCGCGATGATCGGGAGGAGAAGGATGATGAGGTTCACTGCAGCCAGGGTCCTTTACGGGCCGCCGGCCGGCGGCCTGTGTGGTATTGGTCGGCCCGTCAGGTGAGAGGGGCGGTCCGGCGGAGTCTAGGCGACCCCGAACTGATCGGACAACGCCAAGCATCGCATCCTGCCGCCGAAAGTGGCGAGCCTCGGCCTGCACAGTTTCCCCGGGCTTCTCCCCCGGCTTCTCCCCGCGGACCTGCGCCGGGCCCTGGTACGCCCCTATCGTCCCGGTGTCACCCGTTCAGCCCTCGTCGGCCGGGAAAAGCTCCGACTGGGCCGGCAGAACGCCCCGAGTGGTCTGGACCGGAGGGGTCTGGAACGGCGGAGTCAGGCCGAGGTGCTGCCACGCGGCAGCGGTGGCGATCCGGCCCCGCGGGGTGCGGGCGAGCAGGCCCTCGCGGACCAGGAACGGCTCGGCGACCTCCTCGACCGTCTCGGACTCCTCCCCCACCGCGACCGCCAGGGTGGACAGGCCGACCGGGCCGCCGCCGAACAGCCGCAGCAGCGCGTCCAGCACCGCGCGGTCCAGCCGGTCCAGCCCTCGGGCGTCCACCTCGTAGACGTCCAGCGCCTGGGCGGCGATCTCCGGCGTCACCACGCCGTCGTGCCGGACCTGCGCGAAGTCGCGGACCCGGCGCAGCAGCCGGTTGGCGATTCGGGGCGTGCCGCGGGAGCGCCCGGCGATCTCCGCCGCGCCGGCCGGGTCGATCTCGACGTCCAGCAGCGCGGCCGAGCGGTGCACCACCCGCTGGAGCTCGGCGGGCGCGTAGAACTCCATGTGGCCGGTGAAGCCGAAGCGGTCGCGCAGCGGCGGCGGCAGCAGGCCGGCCCGGGTGGTCGCGCCGACCAGGGTGAACGGCGGCAGCTCCAGCGGGATGGCGGTGGCGCCCGGCCCCTTGCCGACGATCACGTCGACCCGGAAGTCCTCCATCGCCATGTAGAGCATCTCCTCGGCGGGCCGGGACATCCGGTGGATCTCGTCGAGGAAGAGCACCTCACCCTCGGTGAGCGAGGAGAGGATCGCCGCCAGATCCCCCGCATGCTGGATCGCGGGGCCCGAGGTGATCCGGATCGGGGCGCCCAGCTCGGCCGCGATGATCATCGAGAGGGTGGTCTTGCCGAGCCCGGGCGGGCCGCTGAGCAGCACGTGGTCGGGCGCGGTGCCGCGCTTGCGGGCCGCCTGGAGCACCAGGGACAGCTGCTCGCGGACCCGCTCCTGGCCGATGAACTCGTCCAGCTGCTTGGGGCGCAGCGCCGCCTCGACCGCCTGGTCCTCGCCGTCGGCGGCGGCCGTGACCAGCCGGTCGGCCGGGTCGGAGTCGTAGGAGCTCATGCCCCCTCCTCGCTTCGCTCGTCGGCGGCTTCGCCGGCGCCCCGCATCATGGTTTCCTCGCTGCGCTCGGCCACGACCCCCTCCTCGCTTCGTCCGCTCACTGCTGCGGGCTCCAATGTCGACAAGATGACAGGTGGTCAGATCGGTAAAGAGGTGCTCAGCGGGCCCGGTTGAGAGTCCGCAGGGCCGCCTTGAGCAGGGCGCCGACGTCGGTCACGGTCTGCGCCTCGGCCTCCGGAGTGACGGCGGTGACCGCCTCGTCCGCCTCGCGCGGCGCATAGCCGAGGCCCACCAGGGCCGCGTGCAGCTGGTCGCTCCACGGCGCCGGGCCGGCCGCGATCGGCTTCTGGGCGGGGACACTGCCGTGCGGGGCGCCCAGCTTGTCCTTGTACTCCAGCAGCAGCTTGGCGGCCTTGGCCTTGCCGATACCGGGGACGGCGATCAGAGCCTTCTCGTTCCCCGCGGCGACGGCGGCGCGCAGTTCGTCCGGGCGGTGCACCCCGAGCATCGCCTGGGCGAGGCGCGGGCCGACCCCGGGCGCGGCCTGGAGGATCTCGAAGACCGCCCGCTCGTCGTCGTCGGCGAAGCCGTACAGGGTGAGCGAGTCCTCCCGGACGACGAGCGAGGTGGCCAGCCGGACGGGCTCGCCGAGGCGCAGGCCGGCCGCGGTGTTCGGTGTGCACTGGACGGCCATCCCGACGCCGCCGACCTCGACGACGACGGTGCCGCCGGAGACGGCGGCCACCGGGCCCTGGACGAAGGCGATCATCGGGCGGCTCCTCGGGGGGCTCGGTAGGAGGACGGGCGGGCGGACGGACGGGCGGGCGCCGCCTTGGCCACGGCGGCGGCGATCCGGTCCGTCGCGCCGCCGCGCCAGATGTGGCAGATGGCCAGCGCCAGCGCGTCGGCGGCGTCGGCCGGCTTGGGCGGGGCGTCCAGCCGCAGCAGCCGCTGCACCATGGCGGTGACCTGGGCCTTGTCGGCCCGGCCGGAGCCGGTGACGGCGGCCTTGACCTCGCTGGGGGTGTGCAGGGTGACGGGGATGCCGCGCCGGGTGGCGCAGAGCATCGCGACCGCGCTGGCCTGCGCGGTGCCCATCACGGTGCGGACGTTGTGCTGGGCGAAGACCCGCTCGACGGCGACGAGGTCCGGCCGGTGCTCGTCGAGCCAGCTCTCCACGCCCTGCTCGACCAGCAGCAGCCGGGGCCCGATCTCCGCGTCGGCGGGGGTGCGCACCACACCGACCCCGACCATCTTCAGCGGCCGGCCCGGCGCACCGTCCACCACGCCGATCCCGCACCTGGTCAGACCCGGGTCCACACCCAGTACCCGCACGTCGTGCCCCGCCTCTCCTGATTCGCCGCTCGCCTCCGGGCGCCCGGACCCGATGCCGACACGACTCGCGCCGGCGCTCCTCCGGCACCTGTCGCCCGTCGCTCGCGGCATCGGCGCGCCCTTGGGCTCGCGGCGGGCCGCCCGCTCGCCGAGCGACCTGCGAAGGCTACCGCCCGGGTACGACAGACCCACCGACGACACCGGCCCGGTGGTCCCAGGGACCACCGGGCCGGACAGTGGGAACGATCACTCGGCGTCGAGCTGCGCACCGACCTCGTCGCTGATGTCGAAGTTGGCGAAGACGTTCTGCACGTCGTCGCTGTCCTCCAGGGCGTCGATCAGCTTGAGGATCTTGCGGGCGCCGTCGACGTCCAGCTCGACCTGCATGCTCGGGAGGAAGTTGGCCTCGGCCGAGTCGTAGTCGATGCCGGCGTCCACCAGGGCGGTGCGGACGTCGACCATCTTGGAGGCCTCGGAGACGATCTCGAAGGACTCGCCGAGGTCGTTGATCTCCTCGGGCTCCTGGTCGAGCACGACCTCGAAGAGCTTGTCCTCGTCCACGCCGTCGGCCTTGGGGACGATCACGACGCCCTTGCGGTTGAACAGGTACGAGACCGAGCCCGGGTCGGCCATCGAGCCGCCGTTGCGGGTCATCGCGACGCGCACGTCCGAGGCGGCGCGGTTGCGGTTGTCGGTGAGGCACTCGATGAGCACCGCGACGCCGTTCGGACCGTAGCCCTCGTACATGATCGTCGAGTAGTCGGCCCCGCCGGCCTCGGCGCCCGAGCCGCGCTTGACGGCGCGGTTGATGTTGTCGATCGGGACCGAGCTCTTCTTCGCCTTCTGGATGGCGTCGTAGAGGGTCGGGTTGCCGGCCGGGTCGCCGCCTCCGGTGCGCGCCGCCACCTCGATGTTCTTGATCATCTTGGCGAAGAGCTTGCCGCGCTTGGCGTCGATCACGGCCTTCTTGTGCTTGGTGGTAGCCCACTTAGAGTGGCCGGACATCGCCAGCTCCTTTACGTCGCCAAAGGGAAATGAACAGAAGAGATCTTACCGGTGCCGCCACCGGTGGACAGCACACGGTCAGCGTCCGGCGGCGAGGCGCTACCGCGCGGTGCCGACGGGCCGCTACCGCGCGGCCGCGGCGAGGTGCTCCTCGACCATCCGCACGAAGTAGCCGTGGACCCGGTGGTCGCCGGTCAGCTCGGGGTGGAACGACGTGGCCAGCAGGTTCCCCTGGCGGACGGCGACGATCCGGCTCTCCGGGCCGTCGGCCGCCGGCAGCTCGGCCAGCACCTCGACGCCCGCGCCGACCGCCTCGACCCAGGGGGCGCGGATGAAGACGCCGTGCACCGGCGCGTCGCCGAGGCCCTCGAAGGCGATACCGGACTCGAAGGACTCGTTCTGGCGGCCGAAGGCGTTGCGGCGCACCGTCATGTCGATGCCGCCGACCGTCTCCTGGTCGTCGCGGCCGTCCAGGATCTTGTCGGCCAGCATGATCATGCCGGCGCAGGTGCCGTACACCGGCATCCCGGCGGCGACGCGCTCGCGCAGCGGGTCCATCACGCCGAACAGCAGCGCCAGCTTGGACATGGTGGTGGACTCCCCCCCGGGGATCACCAGCGCGTCGACCTCGGCCAGCTCCTCGACGCGGCGCACCGGGCGGGCCAGCGCGTCGGCCTCGGCCAGCGCGACGAGGTGCTCGCGGACGTCGCCCTGCAGGGCGAGGACGCCGATGACTGGAGTGCTCACGGTCTCAAACCTTCTTCGATCGGTTCTTCGTGTGATCGCTGCCCCGGGCGGACGTTGCTCCGCTCCGGGCGATCGTCTTCTTCGGGCCGTCGTCGTCCGGGGGCCCGGCGCGGCGCGGCCCGCCGCGCGCCGAGGCGCTGCGGCGGGCCGACACCGGACGCGGGGTTGGACTACCAGCCGCGGTTGGCGTAGCGCTCGGTCTCGGGCAGGGTGTCGCAGTTGATGCCGACCATGGCCTCGCCCAGGTTGCGAGAGGCGTCCGCGATGATCTTCGGGTCGTCGAAGAAGGTGGTGGCCTTGACGATCGCGGCGGCACGCTTGGCCGGGTCGCCCGACTTGAAGATGCCGGAGCCGACGAAGACGCCCTCGGCGCCCAGCTGGCGCATCAGCGCGGCGTCGGCCGGGGTGGCCACACCACCGGCGGAGAACAGCACGACCGGCAGCTTGCCGAGCTCGGCGACCTCCTTGACCAGCTCGTACGGGGCGCGGAGCTCCTTGGCGGCGGCGTACAGCTCGTTGTTGTCGAAGCCGCGCAGCTTGGCGATCTCGTTCTTGATCTGACGCAGGTGGCGCACGGCCTCGACCACGTTGCCGGTGCCGGCCTCGCCCTTGGAGCGGATCATGGCCGCGCCCTCGGCGATGCGGCGCAGGGCCTCGCCCAGGTTGGTGGCACCGCAGACGAAGGGGGTGGTGAACGCCCACTTGTCGGAGTGGTTGACCTCGTCGGCCGGGGTCAGCACCTCGGACTCGTCGATGTAGTCGACACCGAGCGACTGCAGGACCTGGGCCTCGACGAAGTGGCCGATGCGGGACTTCGCCATGACCGGGATCGAGACCGCCGCGATGATCTCCTCGATCATGTTCGGGTCCGACATGCGCGCGACGCCGCCGTCCTTGCGGATGTCGGCCGGAACCCGCTCCAGCGCCATGACGGCGACAGCGCCGGCGTCCTCGGCGATCTTGGCCTGCTCGGCGTTGACCACGTCCATGATCACACCGCCCTTGAGCTGCTCGGCCATGCCGCGCTTCACCCGGGCGGTGCCGATCTGCGGCTGGTCTGCGGTGGTGGGGGTGGTGGACACGTGAGACCTCACTCGAAGATGAACCAGTGCTATCGCCCTATGGTAGGCGGAAGAAACCGTCACTCCATGCGCCATCAAGTCCAGGCGGGCCGACGGGATACGACAAACAGGCCGGATCCGGACCATCCCGCCGCACCCCGTGGGAGAAGCGGCCCGGGGCCGGACGCCGACCGTTCACACACCGAAAGCAGGCCGTGCGCCACCCGGCTCAGGCCGGAGCGCCCTCGGGGGTCAGCGCCGGCGGCGGCGCGTCGTCCATCTCGAACGCCATCGGGAACGGCGCGCGTCCGGCCAGCCGGAAGTAGCGCACCAGCCGGTGCTCCCGCACCGCCCGGGCCGCCCGCACCGCGTCGTTGTGGAACCGCCGGGCCATCGGTACCCGGCGCACCGCGGCGGTGAGCTCCTTCACCGCCTCCTCGCCGCCCGGCTCGGCCACCAGCACGGCGACCTGCTCCGGCTCGGCCAGCACCGCCCGCAGCGCCATGCTGAGCTGGCTCTCCGCCACCTCGCGCTGCTCGTCGTCGGCCTGCCGGGCCACGTGCGCGGCGTCCAGCAGCAGCAGCGAGGCCGCCGGGTCCAGCAGCGAGGAGGTGGCCAGCTCGATCGCGACCGACGCCCGGCGGACCAGCTGCGCGTCCAGCGCCGCGCGGGCGGCGTCGATGCGGGCGTGCAACCGGTCCAGCCGGCCGGCCGTCCAACTCAGGTACATGCCGAACAGCACCACGGCCACGCCGGCCCAGATCCAGGTAGTCACGGGGCGCTACGCTACCGGGTGCCCGCGGCCCGGCCGCCGGGTGGCCGCGGCTCAGCCGCCGACGGTCGCGCTGCGGTAGCTGTCCCGGTCGATGTCCGAGATGTTCACGGCCGTGAACAGCCGGGCGCCGGCCGCCGGGACGACCCGCTCCGCCAGCAGCGCCAGCACGGCGTCGCTGAGCGCCGCCTTGGCCTCCGCGGTGCGCCCGGGGAAGATCTGGAACTCCACGTACACCTGGGCGTCCGGGCCCTCGCTCTCGCCCACCACGAAGCCCTGCACCTCGCGGAAGACGGTCTTGCAGGCCTCCGGGGTCGCGTTGATGGTCTTCACGGCGAGCCGGTTGATGGCCAGGCCCAGCTCACGGCGGTCGAACGCGCCGGCCAGCTCGGGCGAGTAGTCGACGGAGATCTGCGGCATCGGTGCCTCCAGGGGTCACGGTGATCACTACGGTCCGGCAGACCTCAACCACCGCGGCCCGCGGTTGCTTCCCGCGCCGCGGGATCAGTCCCGGGCCAGTCCGAACCGGCCGCGCCGGCCGCCGCGCTCGTCCTCCTCGACCACGGCCGCCGCACCCGCCGCCACCGTCTCGTACACCGCCAGGATGTCCGCGGCCACCGTCGACCAGTCGAACCGCCGGACGTACCGGGACGCCGCCTTGCTCAGCTCCGCCAGCCGGCCCGGGTCCCCCAGCAGCCGCAGCGCCGACCGGGCCAGCGCGTCCGCGTCCTCCACCGGGAACATCTCGCCCGCGTCCCCGCCGTCCAGCACCTGCTTGAACGCGTCCAGGTCGCTCGCCAGCACCGGCGCACCCGCCGACATCGCCTCGACCAGGATGATCCCGAAGCTCTCGCCCCCGGTGTTCGGCGCCACGTACAGGTCGACGCTGCTCAGCAGCCGGGCCTTCTCCCGGTCGCTGACCATGCCGAGGAACTCCACCTGCTTGCGGACCTCCGGCGCCAGCCCGGCGACCGCCTCCTCCTCGTCGCCCTTGCCCGCCACCAGCAGCCGCACGCCCGGCCGCTCGGCCAGGATCTTCGGCAGTGCGGCCAGCAGCGTCGGCAGGCCCTTGCGCGGCTCGTTGATCCGCCCGACGAACCCGATCGTGCCGGGCTCGCCCGCCGCCGCGCCGCCCGTCCAGCGCGGGTCCGGCTCGGCCTCGGCGAAGAAGCCGACGTCCACGCCGTTGGGGATCACCACCGGGTCCCCGCCCAGGTGCTCGACCAGGGTGCGGCGGGCGTACTCGCTCACCGCGATCCGGGCCCGGATCTTCTCCAGGCCCGGCTGCAGGATCGGCGAAGCAGCGATCATGAAGCGCGACCGCGGGTTGGAGGTGTGGAAGGTGCCGACCATCGGCCCGGTCGCCGACCAGGCAGCCAGTATCGACAGGCTCGGTGCGACCGGCTCGTGGACGTGCAGGATGTCGAACGCGCCGTCGTGCAGCCACCGCCGCACCCGGGCCGCGGACAGCGGGCCGAAGCTCAGCCGCGCCACCGACCCGTTGTACGGAACGGCCACCGACCGCCCGGCCGAGACCACGTACGGCGGCAGCGCCTCGTCGTCCTCGGCGGGCGCCAGCACCGACACCTCGTGGCCGAGGCCGATCAGGTGCTCCGCCAGGTCCCGGATGTGGAACTGCACCCCGCCGGGGACGTCCCAGTCGTACGGGCAGACGATGCCGATCTTCACTGATTCCTCGTGTTCCTCTAGGTTCGCCGTCAGGGCCCGGAGGCCTCGGCGGCGGGCTCGCCGGCCGGCTCCGCGACGGGCTGGACGGCCGGGCCGGCCGCGGGTGCCTCCACCGTCGCACGGACCGGGAGGTCGGCCAGCCAGAACCGCTGCAGCATGTGCCAGTCCCCGGGGTGCTCGCGGATCGCCTGCTCCCAGACCTCCGCCATCGCCTGCACCATCAGCCGGGTCTTCTCCTGGCGGTCCCCCTGCGCCGGCACGGGCACCTCGGGGTGGATCCGCGCCCGCATCACCGGGCCGTCGTACCAGAGCGACACCGGCAGCAGCGCCGCCCCCGTCCGCTGGCAGAGCGCCGCCGGCCCGGCCGGCATCCTGGTCGCCTCGCCGAAGAAGGACACCCCTATGCCGGCCTCCGAGAGGTCCCGGTCACCGACCAGGCAGACCAGCCGCCCCTCGCGCAGCCTCCGGGCCAGCGTGCCGATCACATTGCCCCCGCCGCCGGTCAGCGCGAGGACCTCCATGCCCAGGCTCTCCCGGAACGCCACGAAGCGGTCGAACAGCTTCTCCGGCTTCAGCCGCTCCGCGACCGTCGTGAACGGGTACCCCTCCAGCGCCACCCACGCGCCCGCGAGGTCCCAGTTGCCCATGTGCGGCAGCGCTATCACCGCGCCGCGCCCGGACTCCATCGCCTCCCGCAGCTGCTCGAAGCCCTCGACCTGCACGTCCCGGGCCACCCGCTGCCGGCTCCACACCGGCAGCCGGAAGGACTCCATCCAGTACCGCATGTACGAGCGCATGCCGGCCCGCGACAGCTCCCGCAGCCCGGCCTCGTCCAGCCCCGGGCGCACCCGCCGCAGGTTGGCCTCCAGCTGCAGCACCCGCTTGCCGCGCTTGCGCCACGCGAAATCGGCCAGCCTGTCGAACAGGCCGGACGCGGCCGGCTCGGGCAGGTGCTTGAGCACCGCCCAGCCCAGCGCGTACGCCGAGTACACCAGTCGGTCCTTCACCGCAGGCCCGCTCCCCTTCAGCTCCCGGCCGCCACTCGGTCGGCCTCGAACGCCTCCCGGCGCACCGTCAGCATCCGCTGGAACACCGTCACCAGGCTGCCCGCCGCCACCAGCCACAACGCCACCGGCAGCAGCCACTCCACGTACGGCACACCGAACGTGTGCAAACCCGCGATCCCGGCCCCGACCAGGCTGATCACCAGCCGCTCGGCCCGCTCCACCAGCCCCGACACGTCACACGGCAGTCCCTGGCTCTCCGCCCGGGCCTTGGTGTACGACACCACCAGACCGCTCGCCAGCGAGAAGATCGCCACCGCGCAGAGCAGATTGTTGTCGCCCTTGCCCGCGTACCACATGGCCAGGCCGCCGAAGATCGCCGAATCCGCCACCCGGTCCAGCGTGGAGTCCAGGAACGCCCCCCACTTGCTGGTCCGGCCCAGCTGCCGGGCCATGTTCCCGTCCACCAGGTCCGAGAAGATGAACAGCGTGATCGTGATGGTGCCCCAGAAGAACTCCCCGCGCGGGAAGAACACCAGCGCACCGGCCACCGAACCGGCGGTACCGATCAGCGTCACGGCGTCCGGGCTCACACCCAGCCGGATCAGGAACGCGGCGAACGGGGTCAGGACACGTGTGAAGAAGGCACGCGCGTATTTGTTGAGCATGGCCTTCCCGACCGCTCCGATCTCCCTGGTACCCGCCTGCGGCAGAGTGCGCGGCAGACGGCCGGACGGATCAGCCCATCCGGCGCACCCATCGTAGCCACGCCGACGACACCCTCCGGCGCACGCCACCGTCCTCCCGCCCCCGCACCCCGCCGGCTCGTCACCCCCGGTGCGCGGACCCACACGAACGGTCATCACGGGCGCGCGCATGCGGCGCGGATCGCCGGACCCGCACCTAGACTTTCAACGACAGTCTCGGCGCGACGGGAGGAGACCCCGATGCCCGACCGCAGCACCGCACGAGCCGGCCAGGCGCCCACCGTCACCGGCCCAGGCCACCTGCGCAACGTCGTCCTCATCGGCTGCAGCGGCGTGGGCAAGACCACCCTCGCCGAATCCCTCGCCCTCACCGCCGGCGCCGTCAACCGCGCCGGCCGCGTCACCGACGGCAACACCGTCTCCGACCACGAGGAGATCGAGCACCAGCAGCAGCGCTCCGTCCAGCTCTCCGTGCTCCCCCTCGAATGGCACGGCATCAAGGTCAACCTGCTCGACCCGCCCGGCCACCCCGACTTCACCGCCGACCTGCGCGCCGCCCTGCACGCCGCCGACGGGGCCGTCTTCGTCGTCTCCGCCACCGACCCCGTCACCGCCCCCACCCGCGCACTCTGGCGCGAGTGCGCCGCCGAAGGCATCCCGCGCGCCATCGCCGTCGCCAAACTCGACGTCGCCCGCAGCGGCTTCGACGAGATCCTCGCCGCCTGCCACGATGCCTTCGGCCTCGGACCGGACACCCTACGCCCGCTCTTCCTCCCCGTCCGGCACGACGGCCGCACCGACGGCAGCGTCGACCTGCTCACCGGGCACACCTACGGCCAGGCCGACCCGCTCCCCGACACCGGCCCCGCCCGGGACAGCCTCGTCGAGGCCATCTCCGGCCAGGACGACACCCTCATGGAGCGCTACCTCGCCGGCGAACCCCTCGACACCGACGCCCTCGAAGCCGGCCTGCGCCGCGAGATCCTCGCCTGCACCCTCCACCCCGCCGTCCCCACCGACGACAGCGGCCTCGGCGCCACCGAACTCCTCGACCTCATCACCACCTCCTTCCCCGACCCCACCGAGCGCACCCGCCCCGGACCCGAGTGCGACCCCGAAGCCCCGCTCGCCGCCCAGGTCGTCCGCGTCACCGGCGACGCCTACGTCGGCCGGATCAGCCTGCTGCGCATCTACGCCGGCACCCTGCGCCCCGACACCCGGATCCACCTCGCCGGCCCCGACCACCCCGCCGACCAGGACGGCGACGAACGCGTCACCGGCCTCACCAGCCCCTTCGGCAAACTCCAGCGCCCCGTCCCGCACGCCGTCGCCGGCGACCTCGTCTGCGCCGCCAAACTCACCACCGCCCGCGCCGGCGACACCGTCCACGAACCCGGCCACCCGGTGAAGCTCGACGGCTGGACCGTGCCCGAAGCACTGCTGCCCATCGCCATCGAGGCCCACAGCAAGGCCGACGACGACAAGCTCTCCCAGGCCCTCGCCCGGCTCGTCGCCGAAGACCCGGCCCTGCGCCTGGAACAGAACCCCGACACCCACCAGCTGGTCCTCTGGTGCACCGGCGAGGCCCACGCCGAGGTCGTCCTCGACCGCCTCCGGGGCCGGCACGGCGTCCACGTCGACACCGTCGAACCCAGGGTCGCCCTGCGCGAGACCTTCGGCACCGCCGCCGCCGGCCACGGCCGCCTGGTCAAGCAGTCCGGCGGGCACGGCCAGTACGCCATCTGCGACCTGGAGGTCGAACCCCTCCCGGCCGGCGCGGGCTTCGAATTCCAGGAGCACGTCGTCGGCGGCGCCGTCCCCCGGCACTTCATCCCCTCCGTCGAGAAGGGCATCCGCGCCCAGCTCGCCAAGGGCGTCTCCACCGGCTACCCGCTCGTCGACGTCCGGGTCACCCTCACCGACGGCAAGGCGCACTCCGTCGACTCCTCCGACTCGGCCTTCCAGACCGCCGCCGCCCTCGCCCTGCGCGACGCCGCCGAACACGCCGTCATCCGGCTGCTCGAACCCGTCGCCGCCGTCAGCGTCCTGCTGCCCGACGACTACCTCGGCGCCGTCCTCACCGACCTCGGCGCCCGCCGCGGCCGCGTCCTCGGGACCGAGACCGGCGGCCCCGCGCTCACCCTGCTGCGCGCCGAAGTCCCCGAACTCGAACTCGTCCGGTACCCCGTCGACCTGCGCTCACTCACCCACGGAACGGCCGAGTTCTCCCGCGCCCACCTGCGCCACGAACCCATGCCCGCCGCCCTCGCCGCCCGCCACACCGGGGAGAAGTCCTAGGTCGGACCCCGCCTAGCGCTGCGGCAGCGCGCAGGCCGGCGTGCCTCCGGGCATCCGGTGCCGGTTCTTCGCCACCCAGCGGTACACCACGGCCGCGAGCGGCCGCACCGGCGCCAGCGCCAGCAACCCGCCCAGGTACGCCCACGCCCCGCCCGAACGCATCAGGAGCCGCGCCACCGCCTGCGCGCCGCCGTACACCCGGCCCGCCGGCGTCACCCAGAGCACCTCGCGCTCGGCCCGCTCCCAGGTGACCTCGCCGTGCCCGCCGGCCAGCGCGTCCAGCTCCGCCAGGTCCGCGAACTGGAACGGCACCGCCTCCCAGCCCCCCGAGGCCAGCGTCTGCCGCAGATACCGCTCGGCCCACCCCTTGCACGTCGTGCAGAAGGCGCAGTCACCGTCGAAGACCAGCACCGGATCCTTCACCGCAGCTCCCTCGGGTCGCTCCATGCGCCCATCGTGCCCCATTACGCCCCCCCGGCCGCCACCGGGGGCGTCGCGGCCCCCGAAGGTGGGCATCATGCCCGACAGGCCCGGTGTGGCCCGAACGTGACGGCACTTCAGACGATCATCCGCGCACCGGTACCGGGGCACGGTAACCTGCCGCTGACAAGGGGAGGAGGGGACGCCACCGTGACCACACTCGACATGACCCCGGGTGCGCAGATACCCCGGACGGACGCCGGCCCGCAGACCGCCGTCACCCAGGCGCTCTCCTCGACCGCCTACCGCGACGGCGAGGTCCACGAGTTCGTCGCGGCGGTCACCGACGCCACCGCGAAGAAGGGCCGCTTCGCGCTCTTCCGCCCCAACCTCGGCGAGGCCTTCAGCCGCGCCGTCATCGGGCGCGCCCTCGGCGGGGACCGCAAGCCGCTCGTCCCGTCGTTCGGCATCGACACCCGCCAGATCGTCGAGCACTGCCTCGCCGCCGACGACCTCCGGGCCGTCCGCGACCGCAGGCTCACCGGCGTCACCGTCGTCACCGGCGTGCTCTTCCTGCCCGGCACCCTGCTCTGGCTCGGTGCCTTCCAGCTCCGCGCCTGGCTCAAACGGGACAACCCCAAGAACGCCGCGGTCTACGGCGGCGTCGTCCTCGCCGCCGCGGTCGCCGTCGCCCTGCTCCTCGCGGTCAAGCCGCCCGCCGGCGGCCTGCTCGGCATCTACCTGCGCCTGGTCATGCTCGCCCCGATCGTCGGCTGGTACCTCGCCAAGCGCATCGTGCTCAGCTCCGCCCTGGACCTGCGCGCCCGCTGGCAGGCCCTCGTCGAGGGCAACGCCGTCGCCGCCACCGTCCCCAAGGCCGTCCCCCGCGACGACCTGGACAAGAAGGCCGCCGACCTGCGCGCCAAACTCGGCCGGCTGGAGTCCGAGCAGGAGACCAACATCCAGCACTACGCCGGCCGCAAGGGCATCCTCGGCGTCGGAAAGCGCTGGGGCGAGTGGCGTCTCGTGGACAACCTCCGCCCGGCCGAGGGCCACCTCGACTACCGCGCCTTCCACCCCTGGGACCTCGTCCGCAAGATCTCCGGCCACCTCAAGGCGCTCGGCATCAGCGACGTCGCCAACAGCGGGATCCCCGGCGTCGCCGTGAAGCAGTGGGTGGTGCTGGAGGTCGGCGAGGGCGCCGACGAGATCAGCCGTCCGGGCGGCGCCGACATGGACGGCGACCGGATGCGCGAGTTCGCCATCCAGACCATCGCCGACAAGCAGACCTTCCCCGGCGGCCCCCGGCACTACCTCGCCACCCAGTTCGTGACGCACGACGGCAAGCTGGTCATCACCTTCACCGTCACCGTCGTCCTGCTCGCCCACACCATGAACATCACGGTGGCCGGCTACGCGCTCGGACCGGTCAACGGCCTCTTCTTCGACAAGCCCAAGGACAAGGAGAAGACGGTCTCGAAGACCGTGAAGTTCTGGGAGGAGCAGACCGTCAAGCTCCCCCTGATCGACAACGACGAGGTGGTCCGCCAGGCCGTCCGCGCGCCCTTCTACCGGATCCCGGGCCTGCTCGCCTGGCTCGGCGGCGGCCTCGGCCTGCCCGAGCCGTTCGGCTTCCGGCACGCCTGGGCCGCGCCGCCGTGGAACACCCGGTCGATGACCGACAACGCGCTCAACGTCGCCGCCCCGGTGCTCAGCGCGGTCCACGCGGCCACGCTGGAGTTCCTGGAGGAGCACGACCTCGACACCGAGCGCTTCTTCAAGAACCGCGCCTCGATCATCAAGTCCGAGGTGCAGGGGAGCCGCCCGTACAAGGTCGACCAGTTGGACGCCGGCTGAGCGCACACGCCACGCGCAGGGGCCCGTCGCCGATTCCCGGCGACGGGCCCCTGCGCGTGTCCGGGCTCAGTCCTGCGGCCAGGCCTCGGCCAGCATCTTCCGGGTGTCCGCCAGCAGCTGCGGCAGCACCTTGGTGTGGCCGACCACCGGCATGAAGTTGGTGTCCCCGCCCCAGCGCGGCACCACGTGCTGGTGCAGGTGCGCCGCGATCCCGGCGCCGGCCGCCGCGCCCTGGTTCATCCCGATGTTGAAGCCGTGCGCCCCCGAGGCCGCCCGCAGCGCCGTCATCGCCTTCTTGGTGAACACCGCCAGCTCGGCGGTCTCCGCCTCGTCCAGCTCGGTGTAGTCGGCGACGTGCCGGTACGGGACGACCATCAGGTGCCCGCCGTTGTAGGGGTACAGGTTGAGCACCGCGAACACCGCGCTCCCGCGCATGACGACCAGCCCGTCCTCGTCGCTCAGCGACGGGATCGAGCAGAACGGACAACCGTCGTCCGGGGCCGGGCCGGTGGGCTTGTTCTCTCCCTGGATGTACGCCATCCGATGGGGGGTCCACAGGCGGCGGAAGCCGTCCGGCTCGCCGACGCCCCGCTGCAGTTCCGGCTCAGTCGTCATGCTGATCAGCATATTCGCCCGGCCGGGCTTGCCAAGCAGAGTGGGGCAGACTCCTGAGGAGCCTGCCCCACGCCTACCTCCGTCCACGGCGTCACACCTGGATGCGGCGCTCCACGGCGTCCACGATCTCGGCGACCGCGTCGGCCACCGGCACGCCGTTCTTCTGCTCGCCGTTGCGGTAGCGGAAGGAGACCGCGCCGGCCTCGACGTCGTCGTTGCCCGCGATCAGCATGAACGGGACCTTGCTGCGCTGAGCGTTGCGGATCTTCTTCTGCATCCGGTCGTCCGAGGTGTCCACCTCGACCCGGATCCCGCGCTTCTTCAGCTCGGCAGCGACCTCCAGCAGGTACGGCACGTGCTCGTCGGTGATCGGGATGCCGGTCACGGTGACCGGGGCCAGCCACGGCGGCATGGCGCCGGCGTAGTGCTCCAGCAGCACCGCGAAGAAGCGCTCGATCGAGCCGAACAGCGCACGGTGGATCATGACCGGCCGCTGGCGCGAGCCGTCCGCCGCCGTGTACTCCAGGTCGAAGCGCTCCGGCAGGTTGAAGTCGAGCTGGATGGTGCTCATCTGCCAGGTACGGCCGATGGCGTCACGCGCCTGGACGGAGATCTTGGGGCCGTAGAAGGCCGCGCCGCCCGGGTCCGGTACCAGCGGCAGCCCCTGCTTCTCGGCCACGGCCGCGAGGACCGCGGTGGCCTCCTCCCAGGTCTCGTCCGAACCGACGTACTTCACCGGGTCCTTGGTGGAGAGCTCCAGGTAGAAGTCGGTCAGGCCGTAGTCCCGCAGCAGGTTGAGCACGAAGGTCAGCGTCGAGTCGAGCTCCTCCGCCATCTGCTCGCGGGTGCAGTAGATGTGCGCGTCGTCCTGGGTGAAGCCGCGGGCACGGGTCAGACCGTGCACCACACCCGACTTCTCGTACCGGTACACCGTTCCGAACTCGAAGAGGCGCAGCGGCAGTTCACGGTACGACCGGCCGCGCGCGTCGAAGATCAGGTTGTGCATCGGGCAGTTCATGGGCTTCAGGTAGTAGTCCACGCCCTCGTCGAGCTGCATGGGCGGGTACATACCGTCGGCGTACCAGTCCAGGTGGCCGCTCTTCTCGAACAGCTTCCCCTTGGTGGCGTGCGGGGTGTAGACGAACTCGTAGCCCTCCTCCTCGTGCCGCTTGCGCGAGTAGTCCTCCATGGCACGGCGGATGATGCCGCCCCTGGGGTGGAAGACGGCGAGGCCGGAGCCGATCTCCTCGGGGATGGAGAAGAGGTCGAGCTCGTTGCCGAGCTTGCGGTGGTCGCGCTTCTCGGCCTCGACCAGGAAGTCGAGGTGCGCCTTCAGCTCGTCCTTGGTCGGCCAGGCGGTGCCGTAGATGCGCTGGAGCATCGGGTTCTTCTCGCTGCCGCGCCAGTAGGCGGCCGCGTTGCGCATCAGCTTGAACGCCGGAATGTGCCGGGTGGACGGCAGGTGCGGGCCGCGGCAGAGGTCGCCCCAGCAGAGCTCGCCGGACTTGGCGTCCAGGTTGTCGTAGATGGTCAGCTCGCCGGCGCCGACCTCGACGTCGGCGCCCTCGCCGGCGGTGGCAGCGGAGCCCTTGAGGCCGATCAGCTCCAGCTTGTACGGCTCGGCGGTCAGCTCCTCGCGGGCGGCCTCGTCGGTGACCACGCGGCGGGAGAACTTCTGCCCGCGCTTGATGATCTCCTGCATCTTCTTCTCGATGGCCTTGAGGTCATCGGGGTGGAACGGCTTCTCGACGTCGAAGTCGTAGTAGAAGCCGTCCTTGACCGGCGGGCCGATGCCGAGCTTGGCCTCCGGGAAGAGCTGCTGCACGGCCTGCGCCATGACGTGCGCGGTGGAGTGGCGCAGGATGTCCAGGCCGTCCTTGCTGCCGATCGCGACCGGCTCGGCCTCGTCGCCGTCCTGCAGGACGTACGCGAGGTCCTTGAGCTGGCCGCCGACGCGGGCGGCGATGATCGAGCGGTCGTCGGCGAAGAGCTCGGCGGCCGTAGTGCCCGTGGTCACCACGCGCTCTTCCCGATCGGGTTCGCGGTTGATGATTACCCGGACGTCCGTCACCGGTCTCTCCTGACGTGCTGGATTCATAGGACGCAACACTTCGCTGCGCGTGACGATGGTACCGAGAGCACCACCCCCGCCGTGCACCTACGCCCCCTGTCCCGCCTCCCCCAGCGACTTCAGCAGCCGTTGCCGCTCGGCCTCCTCCAGGCCGCACAGTTCCAGGCCCCGCGGGTGGGTGAGCCGGCGGAACCCGCCGCGCCGCTCCAGCCTGCCGCTGACCCGCACCGGAACGCCCGCGAGGTGGGCCTCGGCGGCCAGCCGGTACGCCGGGTCCGCGAGCCGGAGCCGCACCTCGCTGACCTCGGCGCCGCCGAGCACGCGCAGCCGCACGGTGCCGGGGCCCGCCGGGTCGGCGCGCTTGAGCCGCACCACCATGCCGACGACGGTGACGGCGACCGCCGGTTCGATCCGCTCCAGCAGGGCGGCGGCCTCCTCGAGGGCGGGCAGGTCCCCGGGCGAGAACTCCAGGGCGATCCGCCGGTCGCCGAAGCCGCCGGGCGTCCCGGCGGCGGCCGACCACGCGACGGAGAGCCGGCCGGCGGTCGCGCCGCGCACCAGCTCCTCGACGGACTGCACCAGTTCGCGGCTGACCCCGGCCTGGACGGCGTTCTCGAAGGCCTCCGGCCCGCCGCTCACCCGCCGGTAGTCGACGGCGTCCCGCAGCGCCTCCAGGGCGCGGACCAGCGTGGTCACGGCGGCCCGGCCCTCGGGCGCGGGGGTGTAGGCGGTGAGCCCGCCGCCGTTGTCCACCACGAGGCCCTGCTCGACCACCAGGACGTGTTCGAGGAAGTCCCCGGCCCAGGCGTCGAGCCGGGCACCGAAGTAGGCGGCCCTGGTCCGCCCGGCCTTGGCTCCGGCCGCGAGCATCGCGCGCGCGGCCCGCTGGAGGCGCTCGGCGTCGTCCCAGGGCGCGGTGCCGGCCGGTCCGGGCAGCTCGCGCCGCCACTGCAGCTCGTCGCCGGGCACGGTGAGCGCCAGCAGGATGGAGCGGGCGGACGGGCTGCGGGAGTGCGACAGCGCGGTGACGGCGTCGGCGAGCAGCTCGACGGCGTCGTCGAAGCCGTCCCCGGCGGGCACCAGCAGGCTGGTGCCCGGGTCGGCGTCGTCCGGCGGAGTCCAGCGCCCGTACCGGGCGGACGGGCCGCCGCGGCGGACCCAGCCGTGCCGGGCGAGCAGCGTGGCGAGCACCGCCGGGTCGACGGAGGCCGGGTCGGGCAGCGGCGGGGCGCCGTCCTGCGGCCCGTGTGGCAGCGTCATGGTCCTGCTCCTCCCCGCCGGGGGCCGGGCCGTCACGGGCTGCCGCCCGCACCGACCCGCGCCATGATGTCGCACAGTGCGCGGTCGTCGAAGACCTTCGCGGTGGGCACCCGGACGTTGGTCCGGCGCTGCCCGGTGACCGGGTGGCCGGCCAGGTTGACCCAGTAGCAGCAGTGCCTCAGCTCCAGTGCGTCCGGCCGGGCCTCCAGCCAGTGGTCGACCCGGCGCGGCAGCAGCATCACGACCAGGATCCGGGGCACCGCGACCCGGGCCCGCGCGAGCTTGCGCAGGTGGTCGTTGTCCAGGGTGAAGCTGAAGAACGGCCCGCGCGGTCCGGGCGCGATCTGCTGGGTGGCCTTGAGCTGGATCTTGATGGTGACCTCGTCGTCCACCTCGTGCGCCCGGGAGCCGTGGCTGACCTGCCAGTCGATGCCGTTGTCCGGGAACGGCTGGGAGAGCGAGCAGCCGGCCGCCGCGGCGACCGCGTGCAGGTAGCCGACCTGCAGCGTCTCCATGCAGGCCGTCACCGCCAGATTTCCCCGCAGGACGGCCGCAGCTCCCTCGGGCTGCGGGTGTGTCAGCGCCATCGCCCCGTTGCCTCCCCCGGCACCCGGGCCCGTCCGGATTCGAACGGGACACCTGAACGCAGGGTGCCCGGCCGGGCTGCGGCCAAACGGTTGAGCGGGCGTCAGGAGCGGTATCACCCTCTCGGGAACGCAGTCCTGAGGGGCAGTCATGCAGCAGCACTGGTACACCGGCCCGCTCGCCTCCTTCGACACCGAGACCACCGGCGTGGACGTCGAGACCGACCGGATCGTCTCGGCCGCCCTGGTCGTCCAGCCCGCCCCGGGCGCGCCCGCGCGGACCGCCACCTGGCTGGCCGACCCGGGCGTCCCGATACCCGACGGCGCCCGTGCGGTGCACGGCATCACCGACGAGCGGGTGCGCGCGTTCGGCCGCCCGGCCCGGACGGTGGTGGCGGAGGTCGCCCGCGCCCTGGCCGAGCAGGCCCGCGCCGGGCGCCCGGTGGTGGTGATGAACGCGCCGTACGACCTGACGCTGCTGGACCGGGAGTTGCGCCGGCACTGGTCGGTGTCACTGGCGGACGGCCTCGGCCCGGCGGGTCTGCTGGTGCTCGACCCGCGGGTGCTGGACAAGCACGTGGACCGCTACCGCAAGGGCCGGCGCACCCTGACCGACCTGTGCGCGCACTACGGGGTGGAGCTGGCCGGGGCCCACGACGCGGCGGCGGACGCGACGGCGGCGCTGGAGCTGGTCCGGGCGATCGGCGCCCGCTACCCGGCGGCGCTGGGCGGGCTGTCGGCGGCCGAGTTGCACCTGCGGCAGGCGGTCTGGCACGCGGCGCAGGCACGGGGGCTGCAGAACTGGTTCGACCGCTCGGGGTCGCCGGAGCGGGTGGACTTCTCCTGGCCGCTGCGGCCGGCCCGGTGCGGCTGCGGCCGGCGACTCTCGCCGCAGCACAGCTGTGAGGTGGCGGCGTAGCGGCCCGGCCGGGACACGGTTGGTCCGCGAACGCCGCAGGCCCTGACCGGTCTTCCGATCAGGGCCTGCGTGCTGTCCGGTGGGCGATACTGGGATCGAACCAGTGACCCCTTCGGTGTGAACGAAGTGCTCTCCCGCTGAGCTAATCGCCCGGGCAACGAGAAGAACAGTAGCACCATTCGGGGAGTGTCGTACAACTCGGATCCCCCGGCGACCACCTGGCACATCCGCAGAACTCGCACTCCGCGCGGAAGATGACTGCGCCTCAGCCCGATTCCGGGGCAACTCCCGAGCAGTTGTTCACGACATTGTGGAAATACACGTGAGGCCCAGCCGATAATCGGCTGGGCCTCACGTATCACAATGCATTCCGGTGGGCGATACTGGGATCGAACCAGTGACCCCTTCGGTGTGAACGAAGTGCTCTCCCGCTGAGCTAATCGCCCGGGTGCAGGGAAAACATTACCGCATCCCGCGGGGTGGTCCGAACACCCCTCGTGCCGGCCCCCGTCCCACCCGGCCCCCGGCCGGTCCCGCTGCCCGTCGCCCGGCTCGTCCCCCGGACGGGTGCCATCCGTTGCGACCGTCCGGGGTCAGCTGTCCTTGATCTTCCAGGGCATGACCAGCCCGTACCTCCACAGGTACCAGCCACCGATCCCGGCGATCACCGCCAGGCCGATCGCGACGAGCGTGATGTTGCGCCGCCGCACCCTCGGGTCCATCGCCTTCTGGGCCGCCTCGGCCACCTTGCGACGCGTCCAGCGCAGGGCCAGCTGGGCCCAGACGAACTCGGTCGCCCAGATGCCCATGCCCAGGAAGATGACCACCCAGCCCGGTCCGGGCAGCGGCAGCATGATCACGCCGGCCACCACCACCGCGAGGCCGACCAGGAAGACCGCCACCTGCCAGCTCAGGTGCAGCGGCCGGGAGCGCCGGATGAACAGCGGCGCACGCGAGCCCAGCGGCCGCCCGCCGTCCGTCTCCTCCGGCTCCCGGCCGTCTCCTCCCGCCGCCGACCGCGGCCCCGTCTCGTCCGGCACGACCGCCTCCCCCGCTCCCGTGTTCCCGGCCGCGTTCGCGCCCGCCTTGTCGCTTCGCACAGTCATGCCAGGAAACTAACCGAGAAGTGGCCCGGTAATGCCCCCGGCAGGCGCTCTGTGCCGATTCCGCAATGCGCCGTAAGGGGTACGACTCGCCCCCGAATCGGGACAGAGGGGTTTACATCGGTCTTGGAGGTGGGATGGTCCGTTCGCCGACGTGCGATTCCCCGAGCGCACACTGAGCGAAAGGCCATGGCGCTTATGAACACCACGGTCAGCTGCGAGCTGCACCTGCGCCTCATCGTGTCCAGCGAGTCCTCACTGCCCGTCCCCGCGGGCCTGCGCTACGACACCGCCGACCCCTATGCCGTGCACGCCACGTTCCACACCGGCGCCGACGAGACCGTGGAGTGGGTGTTCGCCCGAGATCTCCTTGCGGAGGGGCTGCACCGACCCACCGGCACCGGCGACGTCCGGGTGTGGCCCTCGCGCAGCCACGGGCAAGGGGTGGTCTGCATCGCACTGAGCTCTCCGGAAGGAGAAGCCCTGCTGGAGGCCCCGGCCCGCGCGCTTGAGTCGTTCCTCAAGCGGACGGACGCCGCCGTGCCCCCCGGCACCGAACACCGTCACTTCGACCTCGACCGGGAGCTGTCCCACATCCTCGCCGAAAGCTGACCCCGTCCGGGAGGCGGTCAAGCCCCGCAGTCAGCGGGGCCGCACTCCCTGCCGTCACCGCAGCCGTCCTACTCGGGGGCACGGCAGCAGACTCAGCCGCGCACGACGCGGTCTCGGGGCCGGTGACACGGTCCGCTCCCACCCGGAGCGGGCCACCGCACCGCAGGCGCCCGGGAGCGGGGGGGGGGGGGGGGGGGGGGGGGGGGGGGGGGGGGGGGGGGGGGGAGAAGGGGGGGGGGGGGGGGGGGGGGGGGGGGGGGGGGGGGGGGGGGGGGGGGGGGCG